>SDWK01000914.1 GCA_004195335.1 Shewanella sp. | reverse complement strand
GCAGCTCGCAGTACTCTTTTTTCACTTCACCGAGAACACGGACTCCAAGACCCGGTCCAGGGAATGGATGACGGTAAAGCATGTCGTAAGGCAGGCCTAACTCCAGACCAATCTTACGCACTTCATCCTTAAACAGCTCACGAAGTGGCTCTACAAGACCCAGTTCCATGTCGTCCGGTAAGCCACCCACATTGTGATGTGACTTAATGACATGTGCTTTACCGGTCGCACTACCTGCAGACTCAATCACATCCGGATAGATGGTACCTTGTGCCAACCACTTTGCGTTTTTGCACTTCTTAGATTCTTCATCGAAAATCTCAACGAAGACATGACCGATAATTTTGCGCTTGGCTTCAGGTTCGGCTTCGCCTTTCATCGCATCTAGGAAGCGATTTTCTGCGTTAACATGAACAATCTTGAGCCCGAAGTGGTCACCAAACATATCCATCACCTGCTCAGCCTCATTAAGACGAAGCAAACCATTATCGACGAATACACAAGTCAGCTTGTCACCGATAGCGCGGTGTAGCAACATAGCCACAACCGATGAATCTACGCCACCAGACAGACCGAGGATCACTTCGTCATCGCCGATCTGCTTCTTCAAACGCTCGACGGCATCTTCGATAATCGATGTCGATTTCCAGTTAGCCTCACATTCACAGATGTCCAGAGCGAAGTGCTCAAGCATACGTTTACCCTGACGGGTATGTGTCACCTCTGGGTGAAACTGTACACCGTAGAACTTCTTCTCTTCATTGGCCATTGCGGCATGAGGACAAGTCTCAGTGATTGCGACGGTAACGAACCCCTCTGGAATATCTAAAACCTTATCACCGTGGCTCATCCAGACATCGAGTTGCGGCTTACCAGACTCGCTGATCGCATCTTCGATACTCTTGAATAACTCACTGGGTTCCAGAATTTCAATTTGGGCATAACCGAACTCGCCTTCACCTATCCCCTGGACGACCTTACCACCCAGCTGCTCTGACATGGTCTGCATGCCGTAACAGATCCCCAATACAGGAACGCCTGCATTGAAAACATACTCAGGGGCACGTGGTGACTCATCGGCGGTCACGCTTTCAGGGCCGCCGGCTAAGATAATACCGTTAGGCGCAAACTCTTTAATCTGTGCTTCGGAAACATCCCAAGCCCACAGCTCACAATAAACACCGATTTCACGGATACGACGGGCGATTAATTGAGTGTACTGAGATCCAAAGTCTAGGATCAGTATCTTATGCTCATGAATATTGCTCATGGGAAACCTTTATTTCATCTATCTAATTTGTCGGTATCAAGCTTAGGGTTATATGAATAACACTAAGATTGGCATAAAAAGGGGGATAAAGAATGGGCGACACACTGTCGCCCATTATCACCAGTTTCTATGAACCAGGACTGTAGTTCGGCGCTTCTTTGCTGATAGTCACATCATGAACATGTGACTCACCCATGCCTGCAGAGGTAATTTTTACAAATTCAGCTTTTTCATTCAGTTCTCTAATGGTTGCGCAGCCTGTGAGGCCCATACAAGAACGCAGACCGCCCATATGCTGGTGAATGATCTCTTTAAGCTTACCTTTATAAGCGACGCGACCTTCGATACCTTCAGGTACCAGCTTGTCGGCGGCATTATCACTCTGGAAGTAACGATCTGATGAACCTTGACTCTGATTCATGGCGCCTAACGAACCCATACCGCGGTATGACTTATAGGCACGACCATTATGGAGTTCAGTTTCACCCGGCGCCTCATCGGTACCGGCGAACATGGAGCCTGCCATGATGCAAGATGCACCCGCGGCTAATGCTTTGGCCAAGTCACCTGAGAATCGAATTCCGCCATCGGCAATAACAGGGATATCTAAATGCTTAACTGCGGCTGCAGCGTCAGAAACGGCGGTAATTTGTGGTACGCCAACACCGGTAACGATACGAGTAGTACAGATAGAACCAGGACCGATACCCACCTTGACAGCGTTAACACCAGCTTCGACTAAGGCAAGAGCGCCTTCAGCCGTCGCTACGTTACCGCCAACAATCTGTAATTCAGGATGTTTAGCACGAGTATCGCGGATACGTTGCAAAACGCCTTCAGAATGGCCATGAGAGGAATCAATAAGCAGAACGTCTACACCCGCTAGAACTAAGGCGTCGACGCGCTCTTCGTTTCCGGCACCAGCACCAACGGCGGCACCGACACGAAGGCGACCTAATTCATCTTTACATGCATTAGGTTTACGCTCAGCTTTTTGGAAATCCTTAACCGTAATCAAGCCCTTAAGCTTGAAATCACCATCGATAACCAGTACTTTCTCAACTCGATGAGAATGCATAAGTTTCTGAACTTCATCTAACTTAGTTCCTTCAGGCACAGTAACCAAACGATCTTTAGGTGTCATCACCTCATCGACCGTCAGGCTCCAATCCGTCACGAAGCGAACATCACGGCCGGTAATAATACCGACAAGTTCATGTGCTTCATTTACGACCGGATAACCGGCAAAACCATTCTTCAGGGTTAACACTTTAAGGTCTGCAAGTGTCGTTGTAGGCGTAACTGTGACAGGCTTTTGAACAATACCGGCTTCATAGCTTTTCACTTTACGAACTTCTTCACACTGCTGCTCAATCGTCATATTCTTATGAATAAAACCTAAACCACCTTCCTGTGCCATAGCAATCGCCAGGCGCCCTTCGGTTACAGTATCCATAGCCGCAGATACAATAGGGGTATTGAGTTCAATTTTATTTGTCAGACGAGTTTTGAGAATGGCAGTATTAGGGAGTACAGTCGAATGTGCAGGAACGAGTAACACATCATCAAAGGTAAGGGCATCTTTTTTTAAACGTAACATGTTGCAACATCTCCCAATAGAGGTAGGATTGGAGGTGAAATATTGCGGAGGGATTATACCTTGCATATTCGGCTTGGTAAATGGAAAATGGTGAAAAAGTGCTTTTAACCGCCAAATTAGTATGAAAATGCCAAAAAATAATGTTTACACTGTATCCCGCCTCAATGGCGAAGTGCGTCAATTACTCGAAGGTGAACTGGGTAAAATTTGGCTAAATGCCGAAATTTCAAACTTTTCCGCCCCCGGTTCAGGCCATTGGTACCTGACTCTCAAGGATAACTTTGCTCAGATCCGCTCGGCCATGTTTAAGGGCAGAAATCGTTCCGTCACCTTTAAGCCAGTCAATGGCCAACAAGTTCTGGTGAAAGGCTCGATTAGTGTCTATGAACCCAGGGGCGACTACCAGCTCATTATCGAATCCATGCTCCCCGCCGGAGACGGTCTGCTCGCTCAGCAATATGAAGCGCTCAAGATGAAGTTGGCAGCAGAGGGACTATTTGCGGCCGACACTAAACGCTCACTGCCGAAGAACATTCAAAAAATTGGTGTGATAACGTCGGCAACCGGCGCGGCAATAAAAGATGTACTCCATGTGCTCGCACGGCGAGACTCAAGCATCGAAGTGATCATCTACCCGACCCAAGTTCAGGGAGCATCGGCAGCTAAAAGCATCTGTGAGGCGATTCAGATAGCCAACGCAAGACAAGAGGTCGATGTCTTACTACTGACCCGTGGTGGAGGCTCTTTGGAAGACCTTTGGTGTTTCAACAATGAAGACCTCGCCAATGAGATATATAACAGTGCCCTTCCTGTCGTCTCAGCCGTCGGCCACGAAGTCGATACGACTATCAGCGACTACGTTGCCGATGTCAGAGCTCCGACTCCGTCAGCAGGCGCTGAGCTCCTTTCTCAGGATGCCGAAAATAAATCGGAAAAACTGGCCATATTCATCTCTCGTCTTAAACAGAGCTGGCAACATTACCAGTTAAAAACCGAACAGCGCATTGGTTCACTGGAAAATCGACTCCACCGACAAGATCCGAAGCGCAAGCTTGAGCAGTTTCAGCAAAGCTTCGATGAGATGCAGATACGCCTCAATGCCGCACTCAATGCCAGACTGCATGATGCCGCCTTGAAGCAACAAAATTTAAGTCATCGGCTTAATCAGCAATCCCCGAAGCATAGATTAACGCTAGAGTCGAAGCGGCTGGATTATCTGACGGCACGATTACACGAAGGCATAAAGGGCAAACTATCAGATGTCGAGATGAGGCTTAAAAATAGCGCTCATCAACTGGAAACGGTCAGCCCCTTGGCCACCTTGAGTCGTGGTTACAGTATCACCCAAGATGAAGCCGGCAAGGTGTTGTTGCGTTCGAAAGATACTCAGGTCGGAGCAACCATCACCACACGGCTTCTCGATGGAGAACTTAAATCTACGGTGATCTGATCCCGACGAGTCTGATAACAAAAATGAACCCCCTTATCAGATAACCCGTTTAAAATATCTGTTTATGGGTTCATTCCAAGACAACAAAAAGGCCAGCTAATTTTGATTAGCTGGCCTTTTCTGAATGAGATTCAAGGTGTTAAAACCTTAACTCTACTTCTTATCTTTGATGTGGGTCATCATACGCTTACGGCGACGTTCCTGACTCACGGTCAGCCTCTTGGTATGAAGCCCTTCGAACGGGTTCTCACCATCTTGGAAACGGATCTGAATTGGCGTGCCCATAACCTTCAATGAACGACGATAGTAATTCATCATGAAGCGCTTATAGGAATCCGGTAGTTTCTTAACCTGATTACCATGTACCACCACGATAGGCGGATTATATCCACCGGCGTGAGCGTATTTAAGCTTAACACGGCGACCATTCACCATCGGAGGCTGATGATCGTCTTGTGCCATCTGCATGATACGAGTCAGCATAGAGGTACTTACACGACGTGTAGCACTGTCATAAGCTTCTTCAACAGACTGATAAAGGTGTCCGACACCCGTACCGTGAAGCGCAGAGATAAAGTGAATACGGGCAAAATCTATAAAGCCAAGACGGCGGTCGAGTTCGCTCTTCACTCTATCTTTAATTGTCTGATCGATACCATCCCACTTGTTGACGGCAATCACCAGTGCACGACCAGCATTAAGCGCAAAGCCTAATAGACCTAAATCTTGCTCAGCTATTCCTTCACGGGCATCGACAATCAATAACACAACATTACAGTCTTCAACCGCTTTGAGTGTCTTAATCACCGAAAACTTCTCAACCGTCTCATTAACCTTACTTCGACGACGAACACCTGCGGTATCGATAAGCACGTATTCACGCCCTTCTCGCTCCATAGGGATATAGATACTGTCTCGCGTCGTACCCGGTGAGTCATAAACAACCACACGCTCTTCACCTAAGATACGGTTAATTAGCGTAGACTTGCCCACATTTGGTTTGCCAATAATGGCCAGCTTGATAGGCAGATCCTGAAGACGTTTCTGCTCGGCTTCCGCTTCCTCTTCACTGTACTCCCGCTCCTCTTCGTTCTCATCGTCATCACTATCACGATTAAGACCCAAGGCTTCGGCATATGGCGCTAAAGCGTACTCGATCATGTTGGTCACGCCACGCCCTTGCGCAGCCGCCATCTGATACACTTCTCCCAGACCTAAGGCCCAAAATTCGGCACAAGCCGAGTCGGCATCGACACCGTCGACCTTGTTAGCAACCACGAAGGTGACTTTTTCACGGCGACGCAAATGCTCAGCGATGGCCTGATCTGCTGCAGTTAAACCCGCTCTCGCATCGGTCAGGAATAAGACCACATCGGCTTCTTCAATCGCTGCAAGCGATTGCTCGGCCATATGGACTTCAATGCCCTCTTCGGTGCCATCGATACCACCGGTATCGACAACGATAAACTCATAACCTGAGAGATGAGCGCGACCATATTTACGATCCCGAGTCAGCCCAGGAAAGTCGGCTACCAAAGCATCTCTAGTGCGGGTCAGTCGATTAAAAAGGGTCGACTTACCCACATTAGGTCGGCCAACAAGGGCCACAACTGGAATCATTTTTTTGCCTCTAATCTACAATTTTTCAAAAACATTAATTATATATACCCAAGCCACTTCAAAATGCGAATCCTGCATTTCGAGGTCGTTTGGGTAT
>SDWK01000674.1 GCA_004195335.1 Shewanella sp. | reverse complement strand
AAACTCGTCGCCACCGTAACGCCCGACCGTATCCATATCGCGCACACAGTCTTCCAACCTCTGACCGACGATCTTGAGCAATTGGTCTCCGGCATGATGTCCCAGGGTGTCGTTGACCGCCTTGAACCGATCGAGATCGATAAACAGCACCGCGACCTTCTGCCCTTCGCGCGCGCCCTGGGCCAGGTTCTGCTTCAAACGATCGCGCAGCAGGAAGCGATTGGGAGTATTGGTCAGATGATCAAAGTGAGCCAGGCGATAGTTCTCCCGCTCCGACTTGCGACGCTCAGTCACATCGACGACTCCGGCCATACTGAGAATCGCCTCTCCCCCACTGTTCCTTTCAGATGAGACCGAAACCAACACATCGATGATATCCCCATTCTTTTTAACCATCTGACAGGGCACATCTTTTGCGAGTGCAGCCTGAAAGAAATCTGGCAAGCGAGCCCCCTGTTCAAGTCGGCAGGACCCTTCAGCGAGATAGCGTGTCAATTCACAACCCAAGACCTCAGCGCGCTCATAGCCCAGCACCCCTACCCAGAAATCACTGACCTCCAGTAAGCATCCTGCGCCATCGATTGAATGCAACATAACCGGTGTTTTGATATAGAGATCACGGTAGTCTGAGGGAGGGGCATCAGGGTTGTTTTGGTTATCTGCAATTTCCAACCATCTACTCCCTCGTTGGGCAGTCCAGAAGCTGGACAAGAAGGAAAAATACCGACCTTAATCTATCCCGACTAGGGACTGTCGCAACGGACCGAGGCCAACAAACGGATTTGCAGCCGGTTCATGGAAAGGTCGACAGCTTCCTAGCGGAAGTCCAAATATTTTACAAACAGAACCGATCAAGTCAACCGGCTCAAGTCATTATAAAGTATCAACATTTATCATTATTATGCGCATACGTTCTAATAAAAATAGTGCTCGGAAGGTATCATCGCCAGCCTGTAACAACGTATTTAAGAAGTAGATCTCAGCTCCCACGCTTGCTGTTCTCTATCAACTCCTGTCAAGAAAGATTCGCAAGGCTCTTCCTCCCTGCTATCTTCACCAGCAACGAACGCTCACCTCGGTAACGAAGTGAGTTTTTTTTATTTGGAAGTGGGCTGGGGTAGGCAGTGTTTTTTTTCAACACTGTTGTCTCTTCTCCACACTAGCTCAACAGGAAATCAGTGGAGTCACACCAACCTTAAAAAAAGCTCCCAGTGCTTTTAAGTACTTACACCTAAGCCCCGAAAAAGGAATGTTTTTTGCTGAATGTCGGAAGAAGATTTCAGTAGAAGGAAGACAAATCCTATGGCAAAGCCTTTTTATATTAGCCTGGCAATCGTCTGTCTGATTTTATCCATGGCGAACACGGCACTCGCCGTCGATATTTCTCTCGCCTGGGATGCGAGCCAGGAGCCGGATATTGCCGGGTACAAGGTCTACTACCAGGCCGACTCAGCCACCCTACCCCTTGAGGGATTTGAGGCGATCGAGGGGAACTCCCCCATTGACATTGGTAATGAAAGCAACTTCTCGCTGACCGGGCTCCCTGAAGGTCAGGTGTACTATGTTGCAGTCAGCGCTTATAACTCAACCGGCGCCGAAAGTGAATTTTCCAACATCGTAGCCAGCGAATGGGTTCCAGAACTTATCGCCCCGCTGAACGGTGCGCTTGATGAACCAACGGTAGCGACATTTATTTGGGGAGCATCACCACTGGTTTATTCGGATTGCTTTACACCCTGAGTCTCAGTGCAAAAAAGATTTTTGTAACAGGCGCCATGGCTCTGGTTATAGGGTTCTCCATGGCAGGCTGCGGTGACGCTGGCAATAGCCTGGAGGACACATCAACCCATACCTCCATCTCTTTACCAGGTGACCCGATTCTGGCTAATCCGCTGACAAGCGTTCTGGTCAAGGGCAACGCTGAATATCACGAGGCCTATGACCTCAAACCAGCAACGACCTACTACTGGAAAGTCGTCGCGGTAGATGTTTCAAATCCAAACCTGAAATATGAGAGCTCGACAAATACATTTACAACGGCAACCCATTAAGCAAGAAAATTTACATTATTTTCTCTATTTCGCGCACAAGTCATTCCAGTACACCTTGAAAGCGAAATGATCTTAACTACTTAAAAAATAGAGATAAATGTTAAAAAAAATACTTGACCCAAAGGAAAAAGCAGGCTATTTTTTTTCGCATCTTGAAGATATGCACAGTAACGATTTCCAGCAAAGGATCCTTACAAGTAGGCTTCTTAAAATTTAATAGCTCACGATAAAGGCAAAGCCAGAGCGATCTGGTGACGCAAAGCTACGGGTCCTGAAGTTTTCAGGATAGCCGGGTTGCCGAAGAGAGTATTCGAAAGTTTTTCCCTTCCTGCTAACTCCCCCAGCATCGAACACTCACCTACGGTAACGAGGTGAGTGTTTTTTTGTTCGCCAGAACCGTAACGCCTGCTTAGAGGCGCAAGGCAGACAAAGTATCGATGCAGTAGACATTACAAACAAATTATTCCCTCTGAAAAGAGCAAACCATGGGAAACCATGGGGCGCAGAACTACGGGACTTACAGGGATTTCCCTAAAGTCAGCCGGGTCGCCAGAGATCAATTCTGGCGACCCGTTTTTTTTTTGCAAACGGGTCTGTCAGCCAAACAATGGCAAGAGAGGATCCAAACATGTCATCTGTTCACACCATCGGAAAGTTCTTTTTGACTCTAACCATAGTCCTATTATGCGTTACGGGTCAGGCATCAGCAAAAGACGTCAACCTGGTCTGGGATCCAAACCCGGAATTTGAAATTGCCGGATACAAGGTTTATTATGGGGCAATTTCCGGCTCCTACAATGGGACAGGGGCCATCGAAGGGGCCTCGCCCATAGATGTCGGAAACATGACGAATGCCTCCCTGAGCGGGCTCGATGATACAAAATCACAGTACCTCACGGTGACCGCGTATAATTTTACTGGCCAGGAAAGTGGTTTCGCATCAGAAGTTAACTCCCCTGCCCTGGCAAGCGTTGATTTTGATGGTGACGGGTTTGATCAAGCTGTCGACTGCAACGATTATGATGCCAAGATCAATCCTGCAATGGTCGAAATTCGCTATAACGGGATAGACGAAAACTGCAACGGCATGGGTGACGATAACCCCGATGATCTCGATCTGGACGGCTACAACAGCGTCACGGACTGTAACGACAACAACTTCGCGATCAACCCTGGTGCAGTTGAAATCCACAACAACGGACTAGATGAAAACTGTAACGGGATGGGCGATGATGTTCAGGTCGTAACTCCTGAAGGGGTCATTGAAGCGGAAAGCGGCAACCTGACTGCGCCGATGCAAAAAGTTGCCGATCTCGCAGCAGCCAACGGCTCCCATATCCAGACCAGCACCAGCGATAGCGGCACCGCAAGCTACAACTTCAACATTTCCGCTCCGGGTATCTACAAAATTGTCGCGCGGGTTTTTGCCGCCAACAGTGGTTCTGACTCGTTCTTTGTCAATATCGATAACGCTAGCGAGGTCCTCTGGGATCTCAACCCGAGCGGTTCGGCAAGTGAATTCAACGTCTGGCGCGAGGATAGCGTGACCAGCCGCGGCACCGGGAGTCCCAGCAGCCCTCAGTATGATCCCTACACTGTCGAACTCCAAAGCGGTAGCCACGCCATAAGCTTCCGCGGTCGTGAGAACAATGCAAGGCTCGACTACTTCCGCTTGGTGAAAGTTGGCGAGATCACCATTGCAGATGCCGATCAGGATGGCTACGATCTGAACAGCGATTGCAATGACAACAACTCCGCGATCAACCCTGGCGCAACCGAAATCCCCTACAACGGGACTGACGAGAACTGCAACGGCATGGCCGACGATGACGACCTGGATCACGACGGCTACGGAGTCTGGTCCGACCTCGTCGATTGCAACGAAAACAACCCGGCGATCTACCCTGGTGCGGTGGAACTCTACAACAACGGGATAGATGAAAACTGCAACGGGATGGGCGATGACGTCCTGCTCGTCACTCCTGTAGTCATTGAAGCGGAAAGCGGAAACCTGACTTATCCGATACGAATTAAACAGGATTCAAATGCCTCTGGCGGTTCTTACATCGAAGCCATCAAAAACAATACCGGGACAGCAAGCTATACTTTCCAGATCAACACAGCAGGAACCTACAAAATCACTGCTCGGGTCTTTGCTTCGAACAAAGGTTCCGATTCATTCTTTACTGAAATTGACAACAAAGGCGAGGTAATTTGGGATCTAAACCCCACTGCAAATTCGAGCGAATTCAATGTCTGGCGAGAAGATGATGTTACTAACCGAGGAACCGGTAGCTTTAAGGCTCCTCAGTTCGCACCCTATACCGTCGAATTGAGTCAAGGTAGCCATACCCTCACCTTTAGAGGTAGAGAAAGAGGTGCAAAGCTGGACAACTTTGAATTTGTAAAAATGTAGAAAGAGTCCGGACAGCTTAGAAAGCTATTGCAGAGGATAAACAAGAATGTCAGTATCTTGCTAAGCAGCTAATTAATAGTCGTTTTTCTCGCAATGAATTAGCAACTATCTTGACAGCAGGTGCACTAAGCACTTCAACACTGTGCGATTCAAAAAAATGCTATTAGATGGAGTCACGTAGCTAACGAATACGCATATAGAATGGAGAAACCCACATGATAAAAAATATATTTCCATCTTTTAAATTAATTGCAACAGTATTGTTAATTTCAGCGTTACTTTCGACAACGAGCTATGCTTTCCAAAATCAACAAGAATGGGACAGTGCCTTTTCGAG
Organism: Shewanella sp.; assembly: GCA_004195335.1. GTDB lineage: Bacteria > Pseudomonadota > Gammaproteobacteria > Enterobacterales > Shewanellaceae > Shewanella. The sequence goes on along the minus strand of SDWK01000674.1, from coordinate 3,819 downwards.
AAAATTCGTGGCCCAAGATCCCATGTTAGGTGATCCGGGAGTTTCTCCTGGGGAAGAATTTGCATGGCAAGGGTCATATTGGGTTCGCGCCTATGTCTCCATGGCGAACGCTTTTAACGATACTAAGTATCTCGACAAAGCAGTAAAACTCATCGACAACATGTTTTACCATAGAGATGACGCCCGAGCAGCACGAGGTGCCATCAATATGGGTACCGATTATTATCAGGTCAACGCCCCACTACATTACCTGAAAAACCCGCAAGTTCCGGCGCCCTCATGGCGCAGAACCTGGAGTGGACAACGGCGCATAGAGGTCCTCCTGGATGGGATGATCACTCAGTCGATTATGCGTTTTGTTGATTCTGTATATAGCAAACCACAGTTTATCTCCTATCAGGCAAAAGCAAATAGCTACGTCACCAAAGTTAAAGAAACTGTTGATATTTGGGACGATAGTTTTGCCTACAATCGCAATGGAGCCCCTGGTTCGTACTGGTATCCTCAGGCAAACGGATCAGGCCTAACATCAACAGATGTCCCTTTTAACCACAGTGCCACTATGGGGACAACACTTTTATTGCTCGACAACTTTTATGATGGCAACACAGAATATGGCAAGAAGGCTCTGGCAATACTGAATTACTGGAAACAGTCTCGCAGAGAAGTCTCTGGAAATGCCTACGATTGGAACTATTATTTTTCAAGAACGTCTGGTGAGGACGTTGGTCATGGACACATCGACATCGGCTTTATCAATACAGCTTATCGTTTCGGCCTGGTAACAGATAATGAAATGCAGTTTTTAGCCTCTACCTTAAAGAATAAAGTCTATTTAGGGAACGGGGTCGTTGCCAACTACCTTAACGGATCGGGTGAAGGACCAGGATATTGGGTAGGGTTCGACTGGATTGACCTCAACAAATTCGATCCAAGGGCTCTCGAAATTGCAGAAGAAGTTTACAATACAAAATACCTCAACGACAGGCAAGCCAGAGTGTTTCTTGGTTGGGCAGATATTATTCGCTGGAAGAATCAATCCAGCACAGTCATCACCCCCCCCCAAAACCTAATCATTCAGGCGATGAATTAGAAACTACCAAAGAGTTTAGAGGTAGACGGAAAAGAATGGATGCCAAGGAGATCAAGAGGGTGCCCATTGGAGAACAGACCAAGGAAGTTACGTAAGAAGTAATCAGCAACCACCTTCAACCAGACTGTTGAAGGTGGTTGCTGATTCTGAGGTATAACAGGCTGTTGAAAAACTATTCGCCCAAACCACTTATTTTACTGGTTCTTCAGATGCGGGAACCTCGTTTTTCAGAAACACAGATAGTCAAAATTCTCAAAGAGGTTGAAGCCGGTAGCGCAGTTAAAGATGTGTGTCGATGGCACCTCAGAAGCGACCTACTACAACTGGAAATCGAAATACGGTGGCATGGAAGCCTCTGACATCAAACGGCTCAAGGCCCTCGAAGAAGAGAATCGCAAGCTCAAGCAGATGTTTGATGATCTCAGTCTTGAGAACAGGGCACTGAAAGATGTAATCGAAAAAAAGCTCTAACGCCGACGGAAAAACGTAAGCTAGTCGATTACATCCAGCAGGAGCACGACCTCAGTCAGCGTGCAGCCTGCCTGGCACTGTCACTCAGTAGATCCGTATATTTGCACAAGCCGGACACACAGAAGGATCCGCCGGTCATCGATTTGCTACTGGGACTTGACGACCGATATACACGATACGGTTTCAGCAAGCTCTTTGATCTGGTAATCCTCCCTTTTGTAATTGCTTTCAAAAGTAGAGGCTTATGCTGCCAGAGCTAATTTCTGCTTTGGTGTTATCCCGCCCAATGCCATATTGGGTCGTTCATGATTATATGTCCAGAGCCAAGAGGTTGCGTATTCCTGCACCTCAGAAATATTTCCAAACAGATATTGAGCCAACCAGTCATAACGCACCGTGCGATTGTAGCGTTCAACATAAGCATTCTGTTGTGGGTTGCCAGGTTGGATATATTGAAGTTCAATCTCCCTTTTCTTGGCCCAGTTTTGTAGTTGACCACTTATGTATTCAGGACCGTTATCACAGCGAATCGATACAGGCTTACCTCGCCATTCAATTATCTGATCCAGCGCTCGGATGACACGTTCTGAAGGTAACGAAAAATCCACATCAATGCATAAACCCTCACGGTTGAAGTCGTCTATGACATTGAATAACCGGTAGCTCCGACCATCAGACAACTGATCGTGCATAAAATCCATAGACCAGGTCTGATTGATCTCTTCTGGTGTCGACAAAGGTGTGGGTTTCTCCCGTACGAGCCTTTTCTTTGGCTTGATCCGCAGGTTAAGCTCCAGTTCACAGTAAATTCGATACACACGTTTATGGTTCCAGCCAAACCCTTTGACGTTGCGTAGATATAAAAAACACAATCCAAATCCCCAATTCCGCTGATTGTGGGTCAATCGAACCAACCAGTCGGCGATCTCTTCATTTACCACTGAGAGTTTAGCCTGGTAGCGGTAACAAGTTTCACTGATGCCGAAACTGAGGCAAGCAAGTCGGATACTGACTTCTCTCTGTTCCACGGCTTGCTTGGCCATCTCCCGTCGCAGAGATGGCCTCACCACTTTTTTTCAAGGGCCTCTTTAACGATCTCAGACTTGAGCCGCTCCTCTGCATACATTTTTTTGAGCTGTCGATTCTCTGCCTCAAGTTCTTTCAAACGGGACATAAGTGATGCGTCCATCCCACCATATTTGGACCGCCATTTATAAGACTGTCGCTGTAACGTGATTTTTTCATTGAGAATCTCCTCCATTAAAATTACGAGAAAATTCTACTTTTGGCGACTATTACTTTTCGGGGGGATTACCCATTCATTCCCAAACTATCCTTATCACGTAACAAATACTGCAAATCGGCATAGCAAGAAGCCGCAATGCGTTTCGCCAATACATAGCTGCGTGTCTTCAGAGATATTCGAATTTCTTTGCGATTTTGACCCGTCAGTTTTAACACATGCCGGAAATAGAATATACCGCGGGAACGTCGGAAGAGATAATCACAGTAAGCCATAGAATGTACCAGTGAATTGTACCACCTAGACTTACTGCGCAGCTGAAATTAAAAAACCCCTTGATTTCTCAAGAGGTTTTTTAATTAATGGTGGAGGTGGCGGGAATCTAACCCGCTCTTATAATTACGGTCTTAACTGTACAGTTATGTACTTACTTGTACTTCGACTTAAGTCATTGTTCTAGCTGGATTATGCCTCAATGTCAAGCACAGCGGAGACCGAGAACAACCTCAACAAAGTTACGCTTTCAATTATGGGGGAGATTGTATTCAGTTCGATGGAGCATTTGGGAATCGAACCGGTGTCCGTTGATGACATCACATACAGAGCATAAAAAGGTCCAGCCTGCGGAGGAGTGGGGACAAGCTAGACCGATGAGAGATCATAACCGCCCCTCCCACAGAGCTGTGACTAAACAAGAGCAACTATCAAACAAGTTCGAAATACTTCTCCTCTACATAATGAAATCGTTTCATACATTCGTCAATAGCAGCTTTGTATCCCATATTTTCTTGATATTCAACAGCTTCACATAACGTAAGTATTACATCTCTAACCTGGCCTTCAAGTTCCCACTCCCGAACATCCAAGATATTTTCAATAAACACATGTGCCACAAACACAGAACAACACAGATTAGCACATTGTGGATTAAGACCTTTTGCACAATCTCGCAACAACTTCCACGCCCCTCTAGGCATTGATGAAGTTATGCGCCTGTCTCTTATACACATCT
>SDWK01000665.1 GCA_004195335.1 Shewanella sp. | reverse complement strand
CTTATTGGGAGGTGTTCCTGTCTCAGATTGAGCTTGAGAGGACGATTTACTCATCGCTTACTGCTGTTTTTTGCATCTGAGTGAGGCGATACCCCTGTCCTCGTAGGGTTTCGATAAGGCCAAATGCGCTGTCCGGATCCAGCTTCTTTCTCAGCCTTCTGATAAAGACTTCGATAACGTTAGAGTCCAGATCGAAGTCTTGATCGTATATATGCTCCGTGAGTACGGTTTTAGATATGACTTCACCCGGGTGCAGCATAAAGTATTCAAATAACTTATATTCTGTGCTGCTTAGGGTGATCACCACCTCACCTCTTTTGATCTCTAGACTGCTGGTATTGATGCTGAAGGGGCCGTTATGAATAATTGGACTGGCTTTACCTGCAGAACGACGGATAAGTGCCTTGAGTCTGGCAACTAACTCCTCGGGATGAAACGGCTTAGTAAGATAATCATCTGCACCGGCATCGAGCCCTTCAACCTTATCTTGCCAGCTGTCACGGGCGGTTAAGATCAATATTGGGAAGTCGATCTCCTGCTCGCGAAGTGTTTTGATTAACGCGATGCCGTCGAGCTTAGGTAAACCCACATCGATAATCGCCGCATCGTAACCGTATTCGGTGCCTTGAAATAATCCAATCTCGCCATCACTGGCTACATCGACGTTATAATTGGCATCGACTAAGTGCTGTTTTAAATTGGTCTGCAGCTCAATATCATCTTCTACCAGAAGTACTCTCATGGTTTCATTCCTTAGTCATAAAGTGCTAATTTCGGCGAACGCTGCCAGTTTGGGCATCGACAGAGACATAAAACACCAGCCCCTCATTCGATATCAACTTAACTCTGTAACCGGGGTGACCACTGACTCTGCTCGATTGTGCCTTGAGAACTTTTCCCTGATATTGACGTTTAACTAACTGAATCGCTTGTTCACGACTCTTGACCTTAAGCTTTTGTGGAGCTTTTTTCGATGCTTGGGCGGCCATGCTCATCGAACCGGCACCAATCCCTGGTAGTTGGGCACTCGATGCCTGTCCGAAAAACGGAATAAGAATACAAGTTGTGAGTACCAACATGGAACCAAATTTCATTAAATGCCCCGCTCAGTGCCAGGATAGTAGTTATAGGCTAGTGTAAAAGATCCTGTCATATTAAGAAACTAGCAATGGCCTCATCCTGAATGCCAGTCTCTCTTTCCTTAGGTTTATCCATTTTCCCCTCATTGGCCTATATCAATAACCGATCCCAGATGAACGTTAGCTGAATTTGTCAGGTAGCTCGACTGGGAGTGTACAATTTTTAACGTTCAGCTTGTGTTCACTTTGATCCGGCTCTAATGACCTCAACAACCAAAAAATTAATAGGGCTTTGGATATGAACAGTTACTCGAATATGAGCCAAAACAAGATAAACATTCTGAACGCAGATGAGTATAGGTCGGGGGGAAACCGCCTTGGCTCCCGATTGCTAAAGTCTGGTGTGTTTGGTGCCACAGTGTTAAGTGTTATTGCGCTGAATTTTTCTGTACTCGCCCCCGCGTATGCCGAGACATTGGATCAAGCTCAGGTGTTAGATGGTGCAGGTTTGATTCCACAAACCTTCTCAGTTGGACGTGAGTCAACGGCCTCTAAACTCACAACTGTTGACGCGACCACTTCTTATGCACAGCACTCTTTTGATCAGAGCTCTTTTGATCTGAGCATGGCGGATAGTGAGCTGCTTAAAACCCTCGCTCAGAAAAAACAGCAGCGACTGACAAGCGGTGAAGGTGTCAACATTGGCGAGATGAGAACCAGAGATGAGGTGATATTAGCCCATAAAAATGGTCAAACTGTCTCTAAGTATGCCAAGCAACAAGTGGCCGGTGATGCTGCTCAATTCGCCAATCCTATCTTCCACGAATTTTCAATTTATGAGGCCAGTAGTCGATTGTTTACAGACAATGATGCCGATGGTTTCTACCAGACGTTCAGCGTGACCTTCGATGCCGATTTAATCGGATTTGGCAGCTATGAGCGCGCAGATGTCTATGCCGAGATGTATCTGAGCCGGGATGGTGGTCCTTGGGTACACTACTATTCCACCGATATATTTACTATTATTGGCGATTCGAGTGATGATGACTTTGAGGTGTTAACGACGCTACATAACGGCTATCCGGCAGATTATTACGATGTGCTGATCGATCTTTATGAGGTGGGGTTTGATGATATTGTCGCCACTATCAGCTCGGACGATACCGATAACCTGTATGGTTTACCGCTTGAGAGCAGTGACCGTGATGATATCTATATCGGTGATAGCAGTAGTGAGGGGCACGGTGGTGGGTCACTCTCCTTGTTTGGCTTATTGATTTTGGGCTGTGTTTCGCTCAAACGCCGCTTAGCCTGAATCTAAGTGGTTAGTTGAGCCTCCCCATAGAGTAGAAGTCGAGACTCCTGACTTGTTTCGACATTATTCCACCATGCGGAAGGCAGCTATGGTCATAAGCAGTATGTCGATTCAATATACCGTTAAGAGATAAACCTTCAATAGTGAATTAGATGTCCCCGGTCTGGCTGTTTGAAACATCAACATCAATACAAACCCCATGTCCACATTGGTTTGTGGGGCTTATACCGAAGGGTACTATTTAAACGTGACCTTTCCACCCACCATCTTCAATGCAGGTGTGCCTCTGACTAAGGTATCTCTGGCAAATACCTGGCCACACTCGGGGCAAGTGCAAGGGACCTTAGTGTAGTCTTCGACAATGCGTTCCTTGAAGCACTTGACTAAGGCGCCTTTTCCTCCCTTGCGATACTTAAACAGCTGGGCTTTACACTTAGCGCAGAAGATGTCGACCGTGCGGGAGGGGCCTTTCTTATTAGGTTTTGCCATTAGCTCTCAAATTACTCAGGATGAATGCTTACAAAGTGATTGTCAGTGCATAGCCGATAAGGCAAATACTGGTGGGTATTATAATAAAAAGATGTTGTTTTAGCTAAAAAATATAAAGGCTCTCCGGCTGTGTGCTAGAGAACCTTGATTAAGGGTGGACGCATAATAATTTGATATTAAGCCGTCTTAAATCGGTCGACCATACTTTTTAAATCTAAAGACAGCTGGCTTAGTTCGATACAGGCTTGGGCCGTCTGGATCGCACCGGTTGCTGCTTCTGATGATGAGACGTTGATGGTCTCTACGCTGCGGCTGAGATCTTCGGTCACCGAATTTTGTTCACTGCAAGCGCTGGCTATCTGAATGTTCATCGCCGCGATTTGGGTGACGGCCTGTTGAATCTCTGAGATCTTCTCGCCCGTGGAGCGGGTTTGTCCTACGCAGCCACGGATCATTTCACAGCTCTGTTTAGTGGCAGCACCCGCCTCGACGGCACGGACTTGTAGTTTCTCGATGATCTCGACAATCTGACGGGTCGAATCTTGGGTTCTTCCAGCCAATGTGCGGACTTCATCGGCGACGACGGCGAAGCCTCGTCCCTGTTCGCCAGCGCGTGCCGCTTCGATGGCCGCGTTTAAGGCCAACAGGTTAGTTTGCTCGGCAATGCCACCGATAACATCTACCACCATGGAGATACTGGTGGAGTCTTTCTCGAGCTGAGCGACCATTTCACCGGCATTTTCTATGACCTCTGACACCTGCTGGATCTCGATGATGTTCTTTTGAACCTCTTGATTGCCTTGATCGGCACGATCCGTTGCTGAATTTGCCGAACTCGAGGCCTCTTCGGTATTCATGGCGACTTCGTTGACGGTCGCCTGCATCTGCTGCATCGCAGTGGCAACCATAGTGATCTCATCTTGTTGCTGTGACATGCCCTGAGATGACTGCTCAGTGATGGCGCTTACCTCTTCGATGGAGGCGCTGAGTTGAACCACGGCGCCGCCTATTTCATTGACTAGCTCACGCAAGTTTTTCTGCATACTGATACAGGAATCGGCCAGTTGTCCCAGTTCATCATTGCCTATCTGGTCACGTTTGATCTGATAGATCAGATTACCGGCAGCAATCTCTTCGGCCATAGTCATCACTTCACGCAATGGGTTACGAATTTGTCGTCCAAGGAAGACTGTCATGAAAATCATTAAGGCGAATAATACTCCAACACCGATATAAGTCTTGATGGTTGCGGTGCTGACACCTTCCAGCGTATTGGTGCGGTCGTCTGCGGTGCGTGCCAAATTGATCTCTGTCAGCTTGGTTAAGGCGTCTTGCATCTTATTAAACTGTTTGTAAGAGCTGAGGAGGTATTTATTTGCGCCTGCCAGATCATTTTGCAGAACGATGTCGTTGAAACCACTCTGGGCACTGAGGTAATCTTGCCAGTGGCGTCTCGCTAAGGTGAGAGCTTGGCGCTCATCCTCTGTCTGTATGTGCTTTTCATAGGCGTCAATCATGTCGGTGACATCATCAATCATGTTGTCGGTCGTTTGCATCCAGCCCTTCATTCCGGGATCGCCAATACTGGGAAGAAAGGAGAATTGATCCCGGCGAATGAAGATGGTGACATATTTGATTTTTTCGACTGCTATTACGTTGGGTAACACTTCATCAGTCAGAGATAAAATATTATCGCGAGTGTTGTTCAGTCCCGATATAAATAACATGCTGAGGGCGATGACTGCCACGGCGACACAGCTAAAGGCTAGGGCGATTTTGTTATTAACCGATAAGTTTTTAAAATTCATAATAAGTGGAGATCCTCATTCCTTTGGTGATAAAAAAAAAGCCTTCGATAGGGCGAAGGCTGGGTCATAAGATGTCCATGTAATACGTCGAGATGAGAACGTGTTGACCCTTAAATTGGAAGAGGAGCAATAAACCTGGGTGTAGTTTATTGCCTACCTCCTCCGTGCTTGTTTAGAAGTAATAAGCCATGCTGATGTTGAAGCGCTTGTCCCAATCATCACCCATTTCAGGCAGACCGATATGGTCGTTGTTTGCCGTTGAGAAAGTCATGTTCTTACCCATGATGAAGTCAATCTGGGTGTAAGTTGGACCAGCAGCAATGGCTGCACCTAATACGTTTTGCATACTGTCATCGTAGGTTTCATCGGCAACATCTGGTGTCATCAGGCCGAAGTCATTGTAGAACTTTACGCTACCCCAATCGGTCGGAATCGTTTTTGCCAGGTTTACACTGTATACCTGTGCCTTAGAGGCAATTTCATACTGCCAGCTGACCACTGCGATGGCGATCTTGTTGTCATCCGCGCTATCTGCCGCATCATATTCATACTGCATGGCTTGAAGTTGCAGGTTCCAGCCATTGAACTTGCTGTCAAGACTGGCGGCAATGGCATATCTGTCGCCATTGTTGCCCGTTTTTGCGTTATAGATCTGACCCACTTCAACCGAACCACCAAAGGTGGTTGAGCCGCCCTGGTGTTCCATAGTGTAGGTTTGGCGCAGGTTAAGCTGGTTGGTCTCTTCGTTGTTATATTCGGTACCGTTGATGGTGCCGGTATACAGGTCAGCTGCGTACTGTTTGTTTTCGCTTGCTGCATATTCGGCGCTCTTGTAGAAGGCCATATCTGTGTGCCAACCATTTTTCTCAAAGGTGGCTTTTGCACCAATATCATAGTCGTCTTCGAAACCAAGGTAGTAGGGGAGGCCGAACCAGTAGCTGTTAGAGATATAACCTAAGTTGCCAAATGGCACTTGGTTAATACCAAATTGAAGTTCCCATTCAGGACTTAAATCGTAGAAAGCGTAGCCATATTTGATGTAGTTAGTGTCGGCGGTAAAGCGATAATCCGACTTTAATCCCCAGTTACCTTGCTTACCGTCAAATCGTAGTGACGCCATGTTAAATGTCAGGTCGCCACCTTTATCTTTTGAACTCTCGCTGTACTCTTTATATGAGTAGTTAATACGCACGCCACCGTGGATATTAATGCCATCTTCTTCTTCAGCTGCAGCCATGGTGTTGAAGCTACTTAATGCAATAGCGCTTGCAATAAGAGAGATATAAAATGTTTTGTTAGTTTTCATCATCATTATATTCCTGTCTCTTATACACATCT
>SDWK01000659.1 GCA_004195335.1 Shewanella sp. | reverse complement strand
CAATAATAGATTAAAACAATCATAATCATTGATTTTTGTTATGGGCTTTTTATGGACATTCGTCAGTTAAAGCATTTAGATGCATTGGCAAAAAATGGCAGTTTCACTAAGGCTGCCGAGAGTCTCAACATGGCTCAGCCCGCCTTAAGCCAGAGTATTAAACGGTTAGAGCTTTCGCTGGGCGTGACTCTGGTAAACAGAGGGACCACGACCAATAAACGGGATAAAAAACTCAGCCTGACTGCAGAAGGCGAAGCACTGCATCAACACGCCATATTGATCATCAAACAACTCAAGCAAGCCGAAGCCCATATCAAATCCATGGCTAACTTAACTAAGGGAGAAGTCAGGATAGGCGTACCTGGCATGCTAGGTTCATTTTACCTTCCCTCCAGACTGATGGCCTTTCGTCATCAATATCCTGATTTAAAGTTATCCTTGTTTGAAGGGGGAACGCGGGATTCACTGAAAATGCTATCTCGCGAAGAGGTCGACATCGCCATCATCACGGCTCAAGATCTCAGCCCTGAGTTTGAAAGCCACCTATTACTCACAGAGCAGATGGTGGTAGCTATAGGAACAGAACATCCACTGGCCGATGAAACGGCTATCAGCCTGGAACAGTTCTTCGAGCATGAATTGGTGATGTTCAAACCTGGCTACTTTCATCGGGAATGGATGCTATCGCAAGCGAAAGCACTAGGGTTAAATGCCAACATCGCCTTCGAAACCAATCTTATCAACTTAATCAAGCAAGTGGTCTCACAAGGCTTTGCCATCACCAGTGTGCTCGAGATGGTGATAAGTGCAAGAGATGACATCTTAGCCAAACCCTTTAAACCTGAGGTCTATCTTGACCTTCATATCGCATGGAAGAAAGAGAGACCGATCAGTCAGGCCGACAGAGCTTTTGTCGATTTTCTGATGCAGAACAGATAGCCAAGCGGCATCGCTTGGCTTTGTTTATCCTTTCTTTAAATGCTCTCAACTTGTTTGAAATCACCGCCGTTTCTATCGAGTAAATTCCATCAACGTAAAAGATAAGCTTAATAACAAGCTTATCTTTTACGGTTTCCATTGAAAGGTTAATGCAGGAAATTTAATCTCTTGAACTAAATTTTCTGGTGTTTCTTCACGAAGCCAAAGTCAGCCAAGATCGCGTAGGCACAAGGAATAATAAATAACACCATCAAGGTTGAGGCAAAGATCCCGAATACGATTGAGACAACCAAGGGCTGCACCACTTGCGCCTGAAGGCTAGATTCGAGTAACAGGGGTAACAGACCTGCTGCAGTCGTCAGCGACGTTAAGAATACCGCCCTGAATCGCTCTCGACTGGCACTCACAACAGCTTCATGGACGCTATCCCCCTCATCGACATGATGACGTATATATTGCACCAGCAAGATGGAGTCATTCACGACGATACCCGCCAATGAGATGAAGCCCATAATCGATGGCATAGACAGATTATAGCCAAGTAGCACATGTCCCCAAAGCACACCAATCAACGCTAAAGGTATCGCCAGCATGACAACCACAGGCTCAAGATAACTTCTGAACTGAAAACTGAGTATGGCAAAGAGTCCAAATATTCCAATAAGGAACCCCTTTCCAAGAGAAGCCCCCGTCTTAGCTGTCTCTTTTGCCGAACCTTCGAAGTCGACTCTTACCCCGGGATAATCCTGTATGGCTTGAGGCAGCCAATCAGACTCTATCTTCGCTAAGGTTTCGGTGGAATTTCCCTTGCGGTTGTCCACATCGGCCATCACGGTCACCGACCGCTGGCTATTGATCCGTTGAATGCGGACGTAAGATCTTTGATGCTCTAATTTTGCTATTGCCGATAGGGGCAACTGATTACCATCGGGTAATATAATGGGGAAGTTAGCCAAAGCGTGCAGATCGCCGGCTTGTACTTTATTCAGCCTGACCTCAATTTCGATATTCTCCGGACCAACCTGGACCTCATCGGCGCGTTGGCCAAAGAACGCACTGCGTAACTGATTGGCAACTAACTGACCATCTATGCCAAAGGTTTCCGCTCCGGGTCTGAGGCTCACCTTGATCTCCTCTTTTCCCGGACGCATATCATCGAGAATGCCGTTGATACCATCATACTGAGCAAGATAAGATTGCAGCGACACCGAAGCCTGCTTTAGCATATCCAGATCGTCACCCTGCAGGCGAACCTCGATATCACGACCGGCTGGCCCCATTGTTGGCTGCTTAAATACCATAGACAAAGGAGCTGCCAGTTCACCGGTGCTATCACGCCAATCTTGGATGAAATCCTCGATCAGCGTATTACGGGTTTCGGCCGACAAGAGATCTAATCTGACCGTTGCCACATGAGGTCCCTTCTCTCCCGCATCGGCATTAAAATTATATTGAGCGGTAATATCTTGAATAAGCGCCACGCCCTCCTCGACCTCTTCGGTATAACGAACAGCGGTCTCTTTAGCACTGAGGATCACTTGTTCGACAACCTGTTGAGTGGAACTCAATGGGCTGCCAGGTGGCAGGATGATTCTAACTTCGGCGATATCACCGTCGAGCTCCGGAAAGGGGACAAACTTCAACACACCACCGGCGACGAGCGCCACAGATGCCAAAAAAATACCTAAGGTTATGCCGACGCTGGCGTAGCGCCAATGCACCACAAACCTGACGGCATTGACGAGCGTAGTATTACGAAACTCTTCGAATGCGGCTAAGAAATCTCGCTTAAATTTAAGCTCAGGCCTAGCCTCTTTCTTGGGTGCATGGCTCAATGAATGGTTCAAATGGTTGGGCAAGATGAAAAACGCCTCAATCAAACTGATACTGAGCACCATGATCAGTACTGTCGGGATAGCCGAGAGTACGGACCCCATCTGACCATCTAACCCTAGCAAGCTGCTGAAGATCAAGATGGTGGTTAGAAATGAAGAGACCACTCCCGGTGCGACCTTCTTGACACCCTGAACCACCGCGTCGTGGGGCGCTAAGCCCCTGTCGACATGGGAGGCGATGGACTCGGCTATAACGATGGCATCATCCATCATGATACCGATTGCCATGAGCAAACCCACTAAGCTCATGATGTTGATGGAGACGCCGAAGAGACTCATCAAATAGATGCCGCCCAGGAAGGCGACGGGAAGACCTGCCGATACCCAAAAAGAGTAACGCAAAGAGAAAAATAACCACATGCTGAAGAAGACCAGGATGATCCCTTGCCAGCCATTGGTTAACATCATATCCAGACGATCTTTAAGCAGCGAAGAGAGATCGTTCGTCAGGGTCAGACTCACCCCATCGGGCACACGTAAACGCTCTTGCTCAATAAAACTGCTTACCTTCTCTTTTATCCTTAACGCATCATCGGCTTTATTCTTTTGCACCTTGATTATGGCTGCGTGCTGACCGTTAAAAAGAATATGTTCTTCATCGAGTTCGAATCGGTCAGTAACGGTAGCAATATCTCCGAGTCGGACCACGCTACCGTCGCTGGTAGAGGCCACGATGGTTTGCTTTAGCGCTTTGGGAGTGACTTTGCGTTCATCGAATCTGAGCAGTAGGTTTTTATCCTTTAGCTCAATATTACCAGCCGGTATCTTTACATTTTGCCTACCGACTTTATCGGCAATGTCCGCCGCAGTCAGCCCCAGACGTCGCATATCGATTTGATTGAGTTCGACCCGCAGTTGGTGGTCCGAAAAGCCGGCTACCGACACTAAACTCACTCCGGCATCGATTTTCAAACGATGCTTGAGATCCTCAGCATAACTCTTGAGATGTGGCCAGCTGGCATCGGCCGAAATAGCAATATCAACGACAGGCTCAGCCCAATCCAGCTCTTTAACAATCGGCGGTTCAATTTGTGATGGAAAGTTTTTAATCGCATTGATCTGCGTCTGCACATCAACCAGAGAGCGCCCGATATCGGCTTTGCCGTCCAGCTTGATGGTCATGGACGCAACGCCTTCTTGAGCGTCACACTTTACTTCTTCGACATTACCCAATCCATCGACCGCATCTTCCATGCGCAGACATAGGCTCTCTTCTACTTCTATCGGCGACGCGCCGGGGTAAACGACGGTCGCAGTCACGTAGGGAGGCGCAAACTCAGGAAAAGTCTCACGTTTTATCGAGCCCAGATTCAATAAACCGAGAAAGAGCAGGGTGAGCATCAACAGATTGGCTAATGTTGGATGACGGGTGATGTAAGCTATCACTGACCGGCCTCCTCTTGATTCACCTGAGACTGCTCAGTCTCATTAGCGCTTACGCCTGATGAGATATCTTTTAAAGACATCCCCTCGATAGCGGGAATAAGATCGTTCAGTACAATTTTATCACCAACGGCCACTTCGGCTTTAATCGCCACTTGTTCTTGATTACGAAACAGGATTTCCACCGGTTTGATCATCAGCTTATTGTCCGGGCTCATCAGATATATTTTGTCACCGTGAAGTGCCTTTTCAGGTACGAAGAAGTGAGGCCGTGCCTGACCGTATATCAGCGCCGAAACAAACATTCCCTTCGTCAGAGGAGGCCTGCTGAATGGCTTAAGTTTACGAAAATCCTGCTCGACCTCCAGATAAATACCGATGGTAGCCTGATTCGGATTAACGGTTTCGGCCACTCTGGTGACTTTAGCAGGCCAGGTAAAGCGATTGCTTCCTACCTGAAACTCTACGTTGGCTTGTAGTGCCAGAAGTTCGAAAGAGGGTAGACTATTTTCTTCCGGGATCATTTGAATGCTGCTCACTAAGGTGCGCATGTCCTGCAGTGATATTTCAGCCATGATCTCCGCAGTGCCCAGTTTATGGGCAACCAACATGGTTGAACCCATTGCAACCACCTGATCTTGTTCGATATTGATATCGGAAACTCTGGCATCGAAAGGCAGCACCACCTTGGTTTGCTTGAGCCTTCTGTGGGCATCTTCTAATTGCGCAATATCCACACTCTGCTGCGCTCGGGTCACTTTCCTATCGTCAGGGAGGAGCTTAATTGAGTTTTGTAGATCTTCCACCAGCTTGGTTTGTACCAACAAGGACTGATGCTGGCTTTCGAGCTCAGAGCTCGATACCAGATTGCGCTTTTTAAGGGTAAGCTTACGCTGGTATTCCTGCTCAGCGAGGATCAGTTTCTGCTTCTCTATCTTAAGACTGCTATTAAGATTTCGCTCCTGTTGTTCTAGCCTCGTCAGTTGCGCTTGCGTCGCATTAAGACTCGCCTCTGCCTGTGCCAGCTTCAACTCATATTCCAGAGGATCAATTTCAAGTACCAATGTCCCCTCTGGTAACATCCGACCCGTTTCGAGCTGAGGGTGGCGATAGATGACTTTCCCCCCAACCTCGGCGACGGCTTGCCAAATATGCTTAGGGGTCACGCGGCCAAATCCCTGAATTCTTGGGGCTAACTCTGTTTTTCCAAGCGTGAAAACTTCAACCGCCCTTGCTTTATCAAAACCCTGAACAACAGGAGGGGATGGTTTTAGGGCGATAGCTAAGACCAGAATAAGTATTCCAGCCAGAATACCGGGTAGCAGGAAACGTTTCTTATCACTAGTCATTACTCTTGTCCTTTGTTGGCATTAAGCCTTTTGCGAGCAGCTTGGTATTTTGCTCTGCTAGTTTAGTTAAAAATTCAGGGGTGATCTGTATGCCGAGTTTGTTCAATAACATTTCAGGTACAAGAAATGGAAATAGCATCATCGAAAAAAAACTCAGTTGAGCGCATTGACTATCGACGTCGTCGCGCAACATTCCTTTCTCTTTGAGCTTATCGAACATGAGTATGTCGTCAGCCTTGACGATTTCATTAAATACCTTGGTTATCTCTTTATTTTCCGGAATACTCTGATCCAGGCCTGCCAGGCGGAAGATCAACCTTGGGAAATGGGGGTAAGCCGACATCACTTGATAGTAGGTCTGCATGAAGCTTGCCGGGCCATTGGCCTGAGTTTCGTGATTCACCTTGTAGAGCTGTTGTTTCACGGGCGCCGCCGTCTCTTTCAGCATCGCGATAAACAGGTTTTCTTTAGAGCCGAAGTAATAGCGAATAAGCCCGGGAT
>SDWK01000145.1 GCA_004195335.1 Shewanella sp. | reverse complement strand
TTCGCTATCTCAGCCCCTTCACGGGAGAGAGCAATAAGGTCATCCCAGCTCATCATTTGGCGATACTTTGCTTTTATCGGTTCAACTGAGACAAATACCGTGTAGGGGAATCCATATTCCTTTAAAATAGGATGAGCCGTTTTAGCAATACTTTGATAACCATCGTCGAACGTTATCACTATCGTTTTGGTCGGTAATTTCTGATCACTTTTAATGGCATCGATCACTTGAGAAAGCGGCGTCACAACAAAATCATTATCCGCTAGATATTGCATCTGCTCACTAAATTGATCGGGTGTCACACTGGTGATTGCAGGCGTATTTTCAGATACATGGTGGTACTGCAAAATCACTGCAGAGTGAACCGAAAAACCAAACACTGAGCAGCTAAGTAATATTAGCAGCCTTATTACAGCGCTTTTAAACATACAATTTGAACCTCTGAGATGATATGACTCCTGTCGAATTACTCCGCAATAAACAGAAGAACAGACAGTTATTAGCACTCGCTCTACCTATGATATTGTCAAATATCACTGTCCCCTTACTGGGATTGGTAGATACGGCTGTGGTGGGTCATTTAAGTAACGCCTATTATTTGGGAGGAGTGGCTGTAGGTTCTACAATCATCACCCTCATTCTTTGGATGCTCGGTTTTCTTCGAATGGCGACAACAGGCTTAGTCGCGCAATCTTACGGTGCCGGCGATACACAAGCACAATACAAACTCTTACTTCAAGCGGGAAGCCTAGCGCTCATTTTAGGGGTAAGTGCCATAGCACTGCAACTCCCCATCTTAAATGGCGCCTTAATGCTCACCGATGCAACGGCTGAAGTCGAACGATATTGTCGTGAATATTTTCAGATACGAATTTGGTCAACGCCCTTCGCCTTACTCAATCTGGTCCTATTAGGCTGGCTGCTTGGACGGCAACAGCCTAAAGCCGCAATGTGGCAACTGATCGTAGCAAACTGTGCCAATATCATGTTGGATTTACTCTTTGTTCTCGGTTTGGATTGGGGAGTAAAAGGGGCCGCTCTCGCCTCTGTTTTTGCCGATATTGCTGGTTTTTCAGTCGCCTTAATGATGGTCTATAAACACGTTCAAAAAACGGGTGGATTCGACTTTTTAAAGCTCAGAAAAACCCTTAGCTTCGCCAGCTACCATAAGCTACTCAGCCTTAATGCCGATATTTTCATCCGAAGTTTATGCCTGCAAATCGCCTTTGCCTTCATGACGTTTCAAGGCGCGGGTCTGGGAGACAATACCGTCGCAGCCAACGCCGTACTCCTTAACCTCCTGCTGCTGATCTCCTATGCTCTGGATGGCATCGCATACTATGCAGAAGCCGAAGTGGGAAGGGCCTACGGCCAGAAGAATAAAGCCTTAATGCGAGACAGCGTCACATTAGCCTGGCTCTGGTCTGGTATATCCGCCACCCTGTTCACCCTCCTCTTCGCCTTTGGTGGAGGCACTATCATTGAGCTGCTCACCAATATTGAAGCAGTAAGGCTCGTCGCCGACCAATATCTTTTTTGGATCGTACTCTTGCCCCTGCTCTCATTCGGCTCTTACCTGTTTGATGGTGTCTATATCGGTGCCGCTATGGGTAAAGTGATGCGTAACAGCATGATCATTTCTACCTTTGGGGTTTTCTTCCCTGTCTGGTATCTCTTACAAGATATAGGTAATCATGCGCTATGGGCCGCAATGAGTGCCTTCATGTTAGCAAGAAGCATTACATTGACACTGCATTATCGATATCGATTGAGAAGCTGCGAGATTTGACTGACATAAAAAAAGCGAATTGGCTAATAACCAACTCGCTTTTTTTATTAATCCTAGAGCCTAAGCCCTCGAATCTACAAACTTCCGTTACTGGTAAGAGTGATCGCCGTGTTGATGTTCTGTCACATCCTTAACACCGGTCAGCTCTCCAGGAAACTTTTCAAGTAACTGTGTCTCAATTCCATCTTTTAGCGTGACATCGACCATAGAGCAACCATTACAACCGCCGCCAAACTGCAGGATAGCCAATCCCTCTTCGGTCACTTCGACCAACACAATGTTACCACCATGACTGGCAAGTTGCGGATTGATCTCCGACTGGATCACATAATCGATACGCTCATTCAGTGATGCATCGTCTCCAACTTTGCGCATCTTAGCATTTGGCGCCTTAAGCGTTAACTGTGAGCCTAATTGGTCGGTAACGAAGTCAATCGTTGCCTCTTCAAGGAAAGGAGCACTTTTCTCGTCGACCATGGCATTAAAACCATTGAACTCGAACTCCATATCATCAGCTTCGACAGCGTCTGGCGGGCAATATGAAACGCCACACTCAGCTGTTGCTGTGCCAGGGCTAATTACAAATACACGAATATGAGTTCCTTCAGGCTGATCTGCTAACAAAGTAACAAAATGGGCCTGAGCTGCATCGGAAATGGTGATCATTAAGACATGCTCCGTCAGGTAATGCTTGACTGTTTTAGTATGGATTAGCCATATGATACTCCGACTGAGTTCAGCTTTGTAGCCCCTATTTGCATTGCTTAAGGTTTTTTAGCCATTTTATGAAGAATGGTTTTGATAAAGTCTCGATTTTTCTAAGACCAGCTATGGCATGAAACTGCACTAACTGTTAATTTAACCTTTATATTACAAGTATAAAGAACATTATCTATGTTGAGATCCTGTCTGTTTTTTTTAGCGACTTACTGTTCATTGTCTTTGCTGTTTCCTGCAATCGCTGCAGAACCGCACGATGAGAACGCGATCTTAACAGTGAAATCCGATACAAACCTGACTTCTCCCACTCAGTTTTTAGACTATCCTCTGGGACAGTGGCACCTGCGGCATGACCAGATAAACTTCTATTTAAAACAATTAGCCCGTGAAAGTGCCAAAGTTTCCATCGAAAAAAGTGGCCAAAGCCATGAAGCCAGACAGCAATTAACCGCGGTTATCAGCTCAGTAAAAAATCAAGCGAATCTGGATGAGATTTTACAGCAGAGACAAAAAGTTAAATCCGGTGATACACAGCAAGGACCCTTAGTGATCTGGCTGGCCTACTCGATTCATGGTGACGAAGCCAGTGGAGCACACGCGGCATTGAAACTCAGCCATCTACTCGCCAGCAGTAACGAGCAGTGGATCACCCAGTTACTGGACCAAGCGGTCATTCTTATTACCCCGAGTCAAAATCCGGATGGTTTAGATCGATTTTCAAACTGGACCAACAATTACCGTGGTCAAGTGGATGTGAGCGACAATAACCATAAGGAACATAGACAGAACTGGCCGAGTGGCAGACCCAATCACTATTTTGCCGATCTGAACCGAGACTGGCTTTTCCTTCGCCACCCAGAATCCCAAGGCAGAGTAGCGCTATTCCACAAATGGCAGCCTCACTATGTGGGTGATTTTCATGAGATGGGACGAGATCAGAGTTATTTTTTCCAACCTGGCGTCCCCGCTCGCACCCATCCTTTAACCCCAAAAGACAACCAGGCATTGACTGCAAAACTAGCCAAATTTCATCAACGAGCATTGGATGAGATAAAACAAAGCTATTTTAGTAGGCAGATGTTCGATGATTTTTACTATGGAAAAGGCTCAACTTATCCGGATATCAACGGTGCTATCGGTGTACTCTTCGAACAAGCAAGCCCCAGAGGTCAGGTTCAAGCGACCCGAAATGGAGAATTGAGACTACAAGATGCCATTCATAACCAGGTTACAACCTCGATTTCTAGCCTTAAGGGAAGCCTGGCGCTAAAAGATGAGTTGTTGGAATACCAGAGTGAATTCTATCAAGGCAAAGATAAAACACTGAAAAGGGGGCGTCAAAAGGGCTTCCTTATCGGTGCGCCCTCTAATGCCAATCGCATAACCGACTTGAGCCAATTACTCGAACAACATCATATCGAGTTTTATTATCTGACTAAATCAGTGACCCAAGGCAAGCTGGATTTTGCCGTGCAAACCAGCCTATTTATCCCCATCAATCAACCTCAAAAAAGTCTATTACAGGCCATGTTCGATAATAGAACTGAGTTTACAGATCCCACCTTTTATGATGTTTCCAGCTGGAACCTTGAGCAAGCTTATCACCTTCAGTTGATAAGAAACATCAAGCTCAATATCGACGTACTCGCTAAGGAACAACCTAAATCAAGCAGCTTTAAACCTGCAGAAGAGGCTGTAGCCTTACTCATCAATTGGCAACAGGACAATGCCGCTCCCGTTCTTCAACAGCTTTTACAAGCGGGTATTCGAGCCAAATTTGCCAGCAAGCCCTTTACCATGAGAGTCGATAACATTGACGTTATCTATCCGGCTGGAAGCTTGCAGATCCCATTGCAACAAAACGGTATGCCTACCGAGCAGATTACAGCAAAGCTGACCGAGCTGGTAAAGCAGCATCCATTAAATATTGACTCCGTTAATACCAGCAGTTCCGTTTCAGGCATCGACTTAGGCAGCCCTGATTTCCATGCCATAAAACCGATAAAACCTCTGTTAGTCACCGGACAAGGGACTAATGCATCTGAGGTCGGCGAGCTTTGGTATTACTTAGATACACAGTTGGCAGTCCCGGTGACACTTGTCGATGTTGAGCGTCTGCCACGCCTTACTTTGAACGACTATAGCCATATTATCTTACCGGGAGGTAGTTACTCCTCACTCGATGAAAAGTTCGCGCGTAAGCTGGGTCAGTTTGCCAGCAATGGCGGCACCATTATTGCGCAAAAAGGGGCGTTGACCTGGCTAAATATAGGGCACCTGCTTAAAACCGACCTTAAGGAAGCACGTTTTTATAAGCAACTATTTGATAGCTCAAATCTCAACTTTGCGGATAAAGAAAAGCTCGAGGCTAGGCAGTCAATCGGTGGCGCTATTCTGGAATTAACACTCGATCCAAGCCATCCATTAAGTTTCGGAATACGCGGTAACAGTTTACCTATATTGAAAAATAAAGCCTTAGGCCTTACTGAAACAGCCACTCCATTCATCGTGGCAGCCAAGTATGCCGAAGAACCACTATTGAGTGGTTATCTTGCCGAAGAGTATCAGCGCAGCTTCTCTATGAGTCCGGCGATACTCCTCGAACCCAGAGGAAAGGGTGCCATCGTGATATTGGCGGATAATTTAATGTTCCGTAACATCTGGCTGGGTTCAGAAAAAGTCTATGCCAACGCCCTGTATTTTGTGCCTGCACTGGATTGATTAGCTTCAAACCAAGCTAATCCATTAACCCAGGTGCTTCTGCCCTCGCAAGGCACCATACCTGCACATGAATATGTCGCTTCTCAAAAAGTTTGGCGATCTCTTTTGCCGTCGTCCCGGTGGTCACGACATCGTCAATCAAGGCGATACGCTGATAGGCGAAACGTTCGTCTAGCTTAAAGGCTCCAGACAAGTTTCTCCGCCGCTGCTTCCCCGTTAGTCCAGCTTGAGAGCGCGTATCGATAGTGCGGACGAGCCCTCCGGTCACCACAGGAATATTGAGCCTGCGGCCAATGGCATCGGCAATGAGATATGCCTGATTGAATCCCCTCTTCTGTAGTCTCTTACTGTGTAAAGGGACCGGAATTAATACCTGAGGCAGCTGCAGCAATCCCTGTTCTTCCAAGTGAATAACACGATTCGCTAATGCATATGTTAATACTGGCAACGCTGAAAATTGCGCTTGATACTTAATTAGCCCGACCCACTCTCCCAGCCCTTGATGATAGCTACAGGGGGCAATAATGGTGAGAGGCTGGAACGAGGTACAGGCGCCACAGTAACTGGTTTCAACTTGCATGGCGCGACCACAGCCCAAACATACAGGAGCTTGATAGAGGCCAGTCGCCAGACATACGGAGCAGATCCCAGAACCCGGTAACTCGATGCTTTGATGGCACATCAGACATCGATTCGGTAAACTTGCAGCCAGCATGCGAACGGTTCCACGATAAAGCGCCTGCGATCGTTTTCTGCCGATCTGTGCAACCTTAGCCAAACAGGTCGATGCACGCTTCCTTATAGAATGTTTTATCATAGAAAAAGTCCATTTTTCCTAATCTGAGGTAACACTGTGAACTCATCTTCCCTTCATATAGAGTCTATTGGTCAGGGCCGAGAGATCGTTATGCTTCACGGTTGGGGAGTGAACAGTGCCGTATTTACACCGCTACATTCTGCTCTATCTCAGTATAGGGTGCACTATGTGGATCTGCCCGGTTTTGGTCATAGTGCAACGATAGAGGGAGATATTGATTCCTGGGTTGATGCGATAGCGGATAGGCTAACAAACGAGGCTATCTGGGTCGGCTGGTCTTTAGGTGGACTTGTGGCAACCCGAGCCGCGCTGCGTTACCCCAATCAGGTACGGGGACTGGTTACTATCGCCTCTTCCCCCTGCTTCATGGCAAGGGAAGAGGAATCCTGGCCAGGTATTCCACCACAAATATTATCTGACTTTGGCAAGCTGCTCGAAAACGATCTCAGCAAAACCATAGAACGCTTCTTAGCAATACAGGCCATGGGTAGTGTAACGGCAAAAGAGGATATCAAGCAGCTCAGAGCGCTGGTTCTATCCAGACCCATTCCAGAGACGACCGCCCTTGTGCAGGGACTCGATATGCTGAAACATGTCGATCTCCGCTCTCAAATAACCAAGATTGAGCAGCCTTGGCTGAGAATATGGGGAAGATTAGACGGCTTAGTCCCGAGACGGGTTCCACCTTTGATGCCTAAAGATGAACAGCGCTATCAGGATCTCTTGCTCCAAAAAGCCTCACATGCCCCCTTTATATCTCATAAAGATGAGTTCATCACCGGTTTGGTAAGCTGGATAGAGACATTATAAGAGATAAATTGCTTCGATAATACTTTATCTTTAATCGATAAATGGCTATTATTTAACCATTAAAGATTGGAGACACATTTATGTTAGTGGTCACAAATTACCCACACGTGCCGATAGCGACAACCAATGCCGCTACTGACTCTGCACGTACGGATAATCTGCAGAGACCTCCCGTCATCCCACCAGCAGAACCAACTAAAGGTCACGAAGAACGTTCGTTTTCAGCACAAAACGAACGTACAGCAGAACATGCTGATGCTCAAGCCAGATTAAATGAGAGATCTCAGGGTAAACAACAAGATACAGGGCAACAGCAGCAGGGGAAACAACAAGATCAGGCAAAACATGCCGCGACCCAGCTTGTCAAAGACCTACTCAGAGGAAAACCTGCACTTCAACGAGGTGATATTAGATCAAACCAGCAGGAAGTCAGTAACCATGCTCCCCAGAAAAAGAGCACTGAACGAGGCATCATCTTAGACCAGCCATCTGAATTTTATCGAGAATTCGGTCAACGCGTCGAAAGCTTTTATCAGCAACAGACTCATCCGAACGATGAGCCTCTCTTATCTGCACTTATTTAACCTGAACTCGGATTATTTAAGTGTAACCTCTGCTGAAATCATACCATTGCCTCGCTTATCCTCCTCTTGAAGGCGATATAAGCTCTTTTGATAAGCCAAACTTCCCCACAGTGCCCAGGCCAAAGCCACCTGTTTCATCTCATCACTTTGTGGGCTTGCAACCAGTGTCCCTGCAAGGAAATCATATTTGAAACCGCTAGGCTCCCTTTCAGGTTGCAATACTACGACATCATTACCGCGCAGATAGGCCATATTCTTATCATATTGCATCAAGGCGCGACCAGGCCAGTCGTCGCTGACTCGTGTCAAATCTCGCCCCAACATAGGATAGTTATCCGATATTCCCATCATAGAGAGCAAAGTGGGTGCGAGATCGATCTGACTCACCACCCTATTATCCCGTTTAGCTTCGACACCATCACCGACAATAATTCCAGGGATCCTGAATCGCGAGATGGGTACCAGGCTGGAACCACCCACTCTGCTGTCATGATCAGCAACGATAAGAAATAGCGTATCTTTCCAATAATCAGACTTCTTCGCCAGCTTGAAAAACTCACCCACGGCATAATCGGCATACTTTGCCGCATTATTGCGCGACTGCTTTGGCTGTTCATAGAGCTCAATTCTGTCATCAGGAAACTCGAAAGGATCATGATTACTCGAACTAAACACTAAGCTGAAAAATGGTTTTCCTTGTCGATGAAACTGCTCAAACTCACTGTTGGCTCTCCTCATCAGATCTTCATCAGAAACGCCCCAGGAGCCAGTAAAGACTGGATTTTTATAGTCGCCTTCATCGACAATATTGCTAAAGCCATTGCCGAGGAAGAAACTCTTCATGTTGTCAAAGTGACTCTCACCACCATAGACAAACTGAGTCTCATAACCATGTTGCTTTAACAGTGCCGCAATCGAGAAAAATCCATTCTGGCTCTTACCTAACTTGACAACAGAGCGAGCCGGAGTAGGCGTGAAGCCAGTCGTTACCGCTTCAATCCCGCGAACGGAACGTGTACCTGTGGCATAGAGGTTTTCGAAAGACCAGCCCTCTTTTGACAGCTCATCAATATTCGGCGTCAGGGGTAAACCACCTAAGTTACCCACAAATCGAGCCCCTAAGCTCTCCTGTAAAATAATCACCAGATTCTTAGGTTTACCTTGATAGCTGGCAGGATTAAAAGTGAGGCTGGGGATATCTTGCGACGTGAATGCAGCAAGCTCTCTGCCACTTTCCCTGCGAATCGTATCGATCACCTCTTCCTCATCCATCTTGCCGTACATTTTGGAGGCACTGGCCTCGCTCTTCATCTGACTGATAGCAAAGAACAGGGAATAGGAGGAGTTGGTCACCAAAGAATTGACCAGCGGATCATCGGCAAATGACACCATTGCGGGGTTTAAGGGCCTGTGCCCCAAGCTGGATCTGGCACCTATCAGAGTAACGGCTATCACCAACAGCGCAATAAAAGGACGAAAAAACCAACGAGGATAACGAATGTCCTTCAGCAGGCGAGCACTCAAGTTCCATCCGAACCAAAGCGTCATCATACTCAACAGGGCACCAAAAACCAGCTCGACTTTTCGTCCGGCCCAGAGCATTGAAAGCACCTCTTTAGGATAAATAAGGTACTCAATATAAAGACGATTTGGTCTTATTCCATACTCTTGGATAAATGAGGGGGTAGACACTTCAAGAAACAGCATCAACCAAAGACCCAGCGTTAGCCAAACCCTTAAGACAGCGTTCCAACTACGCCCCAGAAGATGCTCACCGGAAAACAATGCTGTGCCTAAGGCCGCAATGCCCCACAACCAGCATAGTGTTGCCAAATCGACCCTAAGACCTTGAATAATTAGATGTGACCAACCACCAACGGCAACGACTCGGTCAAATTGCCATACACCAAGCCCTATGCGGCTTAAGGTCACGATGAGTAATGCGATTAAACAAAAACATAAAATGGATCTAAATGGACCCAAACTAGAAAAGCGAGAGGCCATGAAAGCACCCAAAAGTTATTTTGTATCATTAATCCAGAACTCTGGAGTGGTCCATGCGTTAATTACCCCTTCTGGAGTTTCCTTTCACCCTCATCGGAGTGATAAGAGAGTGTATATTCTCCCTCATAAAATATGCGTTCGCCTAAGAACCATCACCCTTTAAATAGCCATATTGGCCGAAGCAATTCGAATTATCGCTACGGCGCACAGTATAAAGTGATTAGACATAAGACAGAGCCTGACCATATTAGTTCACCAGGTGTCTATAAAGAACAAACAAAGACGAAACATTTAGAACAATTTTAACAGACCTGAAGTAAAAAAAATGTCGAATGGCATAACCCTTTCGACATTATCAACTTAATCAATAACAAGCATATCTAACTGAACACTACTTCTTCAGTTTTGCAAAAGCATCGGCGAAGGCATTGCCCATGGCTGCATTGGCTTGTTGTTTTGGTTTTGGTTGAGCTCTATGTTGCGGCTTGCCTTTACCTTGCTGGTTCGTTCTCTCTGCAGGCTTAGACTCTGACTGAGCCTTATGGCTAGGTCGGCTCTCAACCATCTCGCTGGCCTTCTCATCCAGACGCATGCTAAGACCGATACGCTTGCGCTCAACATCAACCTGCATCACTTTAACTTTAACCACATCACCCGCCTTCACGATAGTGTGAGGGTCGCTAACAAATTTGTCCGTCAGTGAAGAGATATGCACAAGGCCATCCTGGTGAACCCCAACATCGACAAAGGCGCCAAAGTTAGTCACATTGGTCACTACACCTTCTAAGATCATATCGAGTTTAAGATCTTTAACCGCTTCAACTCCCTCCTTAAAGGTAGCTGTCTTAAATTCACCGCGTGGATCTCGACCCGGTTTGTCGAGTTCAGCCAAAATGTCCGTAACCGTTGGCAGACCAAATTTTTCGGTAATAAAATCTTCGGGTTTCAGACTACGGAGCAGCTCGCTGTTGCCCATCAAGCTATCTAAGGCCTGACCTTTTGCCTTCGCAATAGATTCCACCAACGAATAGGCTTCTGGATGCACAGAAGAAGCATCTAATGGATTATCACCATCGATAATACGCAGGAACCCCGCCGCTTGCTCGTAGGCTTTAGGGCCTAAACGGGCAACCTTAAGCAATTGCTTACGCTGTTTAAATTGACCATTTTCATCTCGGTAGGTGACAATGTTTCTTGCTAATGTCTTGTTCAAACCGGCAACCTGTGACAACAAAGGCGCGGAAGCCATATTGAGGTCTACGCCGACGCCGTTTACGCAATCTTCAACCACGCCTTCGAGAGACTGAGACAATTGGCTTTGGCTGACATCATGTTGATACTGTCCGACTCCGATCGACTTAGGCTCGATCTTAACCAGTTCGGCGAGCGGATCTTGGAGGCGGCGGGCGATAGACACGGCGCCACGAATAGTCACATCCAGATCGGGAAATTCATCGGCAGCGAGTTCAGAAGCAGAATAGACAGAGGCCCCAGCCTCACTCACCATAATCTTAGTTAACCCAGGTAGTTCGGCTTTCACGTTGGCGATCAGATCACTCGCCAGCTTATCCGTTTCTCTCGAAGCGGTGCCATTACCTACCGCAATCAACTCAACCTTATGCATTTTGGCAAGGTTCGCTAAGGTGCGAACAGACTTGTCCCACAGGTTTTGCGGGGCATGAGGGAAGATAGTCGAGTGTGCCACCAGCTTACCCGTGTTGTTCACGATAGCCACTTTCACGCCACTTCTCAGGCCCGGGTCTAATCCTAATGTGGCCTTGGCCCCCGCAGGAGCAGCCATCAGCAGATCGCCCAAATTCTTTGCAAAAACGTTGATCGACTCAGATTCAGCCTGTTCACGCATTTTAGCTATAAACTCGGTCTCCATCTGCAGCGCGATCTTGATACGCCAGGTTGCCGTAACGACGGTTTTCAACCACTGGTCTACCGCACTATCCGTCAGATTCAGCTTAAAGTGATCGGCGATGATCACTTCGCAATAACTGCCTTGCTTGGACTCACTGTCCGGATCGGCATTCATGTTTAAGCTCAGCACCCCCTCATTTCGACCGCGTAGCATGGCTAATGCACGGTGGGAAGGTATCTTGCTTAACTTCTCTGTATGCTCAAAGTAATCGCGGAATTTCGCGCCCTCTTTCTCTTTCCCCTTCACCATACGGCTCTCAAGCACAGAGCTTTGGCTAAGATGTTGCCTTACCTTTTGCAGCAGCGCGGCATTCTCAGCAAAACGCTCCATGATAATGAAACGCGCGCCATCGAGAACTGATTTACTGTCGGTAAATCCCGCTTCTGCATTGATAAATTTACCCGCTTCGAGTTCAATATTGGCCTGTCGGTTACCGAGTAACCTATCGGCCAAAGGCTCGATGCCAGCTTCAATTGCTATCTGCCCCTTAGTGCGACGCTTAGGCTTATAAGGCAGGTAAAGATCTTCTAAACGCGTCTTACTGTCGGCATCGAACAAGGCTTTTTTCAATTCAGGGGTTAGTTTTCCCTGAGTCTCAATACTCGATAGGATCACCGTTCTTCTATCATTCAGATCACGCAGGTAACTCAACCGGCTATTTAACGTACGCAACTGAGTATCATCCAGCCCTCCCGTCGCCTCCTTTCGATAACGTGCAACAAAAGGTACCGTTGCCCCATCGTCGAGTAAGGTGATAGTAGAGGTGACTTGTTGTTCGCGAACATTCAGTTCCTGAGCGATGATTTGGGCAATATTCTGCGTCATTTGCATAAGAAGTTGTGTCGTGCCTGGATAGAAAGATTTGAGTGCTGCCAAAGATAGCACAGCCTATATACCCAAGCCACTTGGAAATGCAGGATTCAGGTCGTTTGAGTATGCAGCCAAACCACTTCAATGTGCAGGATTAAGCCTGTCAGGAAGTGACACAGTTAAAGGTCGTCAAATACCATTCTTAATGGATACCCGAAGAGATTTAATGCATAAACACAAAAAAGCCCGCAGGGTGCGGGCTTTCCTCTGAAAGAGAGCTAATGGTGAATATAGCCATCCTCTTTGATCAGTTTTTTCGCCTTTTCAATATCCAGCGACTCCAGAGGTTCAGCCAGATAATAGGGCAACTCGACAGCCTGTTCACTCAATTGCACAATATTCCCCTCCTGCAACCTTTCAAGCACCGAGTACAGCGTATCTTCCAGCTCTTGTGGTGCACTCTGATATTGCGCACGCATATAGTCGATCAACTCATTCACCGTATGGCGACCATCGGCAAGGGATACCACTATCGCCATCCAATCTTCCATAGGAGTCGTATCGTCCGGCTTCTCAATATCCACCAATGAAACCTGATTATCTTTGCGTGTGAAAATGGCGGTACGATAAAAATACTGAGTCTTATCCATCTTTATTATCCATTTTGTTATCTGTCGAAGAATCACTTGCTCTATAAGATTAAAAGCCAATCAAACCCATTGAACATCCCCTACCTAAAAGGGTGCTCTACACCTTTTAAAGCGTAAAAACTGATACTAGCACAAACAATTATCGCCTCATCATGACCGACATCAATTTAGCCTTAGCTAATACGACTTACATTCGAGCAGTATTATTCCCTGAACCATCAAGAATGCCCACACAGTTCATTCCATCGTTCGATAGCTTGGGAGCACCGTTTCTAAAGCTGAATTTAACAGTGTGTTTAGCTATATTCTCCCCTTCTGTTATCCATGAGCTTTAATTTGTACCGCACAGCTCATTCCATCGAACAATAGCTTGAGAGTCACCGTTTCTAAAGCTGAATTTAACAGTGTGTTTAGCTATATTCTCCCTTTCTGTTATCCATGAGCTTTAATTTGTACCGCACAGCTCATTCCATCTCTCGATAGCTAGGGGATCACCGTTTCTAAAGCCAATGTAAGTGTTTAACTTCTTAGTGGTTTCGCTCTGATGCTCGGCCTCCACAGAGGTCGGCACCTCAATCAGGTGCAAGCCTCCACACAGAGCCGTCTCAACAAGGCAGGTCGCGAGTTGCTCCGTCGTCTCACACAGATGCCCCTGCCCGCCATAGGCCTGGATCAGTAACCTTGGATTGAAACCTTGATCATTACAGGAATAAATAGGGGCGTCACCGGCCTTACCCAGATGAAAAATATTGTTTCTCATGTAGAGAATCGTCACATTGGCTGCCTGCTTCTGCAGGTTGATCAGTTCATTAGCCTGAAAATTAAAACCACCATCTCCAATCATGACTAACACCGGCTGCAGGCTGTTAATATCGGCAAGTTGATCGGCAATGGCTCTTGCGTAAGGAAGCGCGGTTCCCATCGCTGCATACCAAGGGTTTGCCAGATAACTTCTGCCGATATCACTGTGATTAGTCTCTAATTCGAAGCTGGCAAACAGAGAGCTACCGACTTCGGGAACGAAGATGTAAGGCTTAACGAGCTGACGCTGAGCCTGATTAATCGTGCCCGCTAAGTTGTGATAGCCGAGCATAACGGATTCGAGTGGCGGAGTTACTTTTTCATCCGACTCCTGAGTGTTTTCAGTTTCCTCATGTACTGGTAAATTCTGCACAAGAAGATCGATAACGGCTTCAATATCTTTTTCCCATCGTGCCGTCCCCCTCAGCATCGTTTTATGCTGATGAGTGTCTACGGCATGTGTCTGACTGCTAAACGCATTATTGGTATCAGAGGGAAATATTGCCGTACCTAATTCTAAAATATAGTCGGCTTGGGATTCGATGTAGTGCTTGCCTTCGAGTTCACTGAAGACACCGTTATAACTACCTAAACAGAGAGGCTCGCTCTCATCGAGCATCCCCTTACCAAACCAGCTGGTCGCATAGGGCAAACGATGCTGATGGCAAAATGAGATAATTTTAGACAGTAACGGGCGATTCAATCTCAGTTTCTCACCCAGAAACACCAGAGGCTTGCTGGCTTGTTTGAGCTTTGACTCGATATCTTTGGCAATCAACTCGGCACCACTCAGGCTCAGTGGTTGATTCTGTGATATCTGCTCTAGACTCTGTGGAAGATTCAGGGATTGGGTGACCTGATTAATCAGATCTCTTGGGATCTCAATAAACACCGGTTGACGATTCAGATAAGCATAGCTGAGTAATTCCAGACACTGCTCGGCGGCAATGTTTGGCTGACCGCTATGCCTCTGACCCTGAAGACGCTCGGCTCTGACACCCAATGCCCGAAAAGAGTTTAAGGCCGCATCTAGATCCGTATGCCAAGCTGTATGTGGGTGTACCGAATGATGCAGCGCATGGCTATTGATCTCAGCCTCGCCGGGCGCACCGGAGATAAAGACAACAGGTAAGCCCTCGGTTCTCGCCAGTGCGGCTGCCGTAACACAAGGAAGGCTGCCAACCGTATAAGTCGTTAAACACATCCCCAGAGGATTAAGCTCAGCCTGAGCGCAGGCGCTAAAACCGGCATGCATCTCATTGCTTGAGGGCAATACATCGAGGTGCCTCTCTAATGAATTAATCAGGTTTGCGACAAAATCACCACCGACCCCATAGGCTCGTTTCACCCCAAAAAAGGCCAACAACTCACCCAGGCAATCACCAAAAAGGGGCAAACTATTGTAATACTCACTACCAAAATTATCTTTAATTGATGGAGACACTGCTCAATCCTTCTCTATTTCGCTGACACTCTTTATTCATTAAGGGTGCAGCCTAGAGGGATTGAAAAAGAAGGTGTTGATCGAGATCAGTTTTGAAAAAATGAACAGTGTAACCGAAGTGTATAGATAACGTGACAGATAAGTGTAACTCGGGTCCCTCCCCAGTACTCGGGGCTCTCGGAGGGAGTGACCTTAAAAAGTATGTAGACCCAGATTTACACTTGTCCGGTTGTGATTTTCCGGAGTCTAATCTTGGGAATCTTCAAACGCCTTATATTGGATCTTATTGATGTACCACTCTTTAGGCCCCAATGGTGTCTGGACAACCACCTCATCGTCTACCTGCTTGCCGATAAGCGCACGCGCCATGGGTGAGTCTATAGTGATGTAACCCAGCTTGGTATCCAGCTCATCTTTACCCACGATGCGGTATTGAACTATCTCCCCCGCTTCATTCTCCAATTCGATCCAGGCACCGAAAAAAATCTTACCCTCCTGCTGAGGCGAGTAATCGATGATCTGCAACTCTTCGACCCGCTTAACCAGATACCGAACTCTGCTATCTATTTGACGCAAAAGGCGTTTGTTATAAGTGTAATCTGCGTTCTCGGATCGGTCACCTTGGGCCGCCGCCTCCTGCACCTTCTTGGTGATTTCAGGGCGATACTCTTTCCACAGATATTTGAGTTCTTTATCTAAGGCCTGCCAGCCTTTGCGGGTGATTAACATGGCTTTCATCTATCTAGCTCCAAGGCGACACACAGATATACCCAAGCCACTTCAAAATGCTCGTTCAGAGCTCCCGTAGATTTAGAGGTTGTTTGGGTATATAAACAATATTCGCGTATCTTAGCTTGCTAGCAGCACTATCTCTACCCCCAATTTTACCTCGGCATCGATTGCTCTGAATCCAGTAGAGATCATTCAAGTGAGCGATTGTCAGGCTGAGAATAATAAACAGGTAAAACTTGAAGTTGCAGGCCATTACTTATGGGCCTATGTGACACCTTGGGCCTGCGATGACTTAGAGATAAGACCGGGCTTGTCTCTTTTGCCCAAATAAAAGGTGTTAGCATAACGGCATCTGATCTGGCCCAATCTCACTAGCCTAAGCAGTGGATACAGTGCCCTTGTAACCGTTATTACATGAGCCGATTCTGGATATCAAACCCTATATTCAATCTTTTGATAATATAAAAGAGACCAAAGATGGCTGGTATGAACGAGGCTTAGATCCACATGCCGTTCGTTCAGATAAGCGATTTGCCTAATCTGTATCTATCGGGAGCGAAGGGGGTTATCGCCCTCGATTTTACCTGACTCGTGCTCAAATCATTTAAATCAACAAATTCAGGCCACAGACTTTAGATCCAATTTAGTTACAATTTCATTAACCAAGCTTTCACTGTAAAATAATAACCATTAAATTCAATGC
>SDWK01000415.1 GCA_004195335.1 Shewanella sp. | reverse complement strand
GCACCTTATGGTGTTTTTGCCCTCATTGCCTCACTAATTATTGAAATTGCCGGAGATAATCCTACCAAAGCCTGGGAGCTACTTTATGCACTATTATGGTATACAATTACCGTTGTTTTAGGAATGTTTATCATGGACCCCACATTCGAAACCTTTCGCCCCAGAGGGAAATTCGCCTCTATTTTGCTTTCAATACTGATAGTCATTGTGGCCATTGGCGCATTGATCGCCAGCTCCATTGTCAATATAGACGGTGATAATCAATATAGAGGGGAAGATATCCCATTATTAGTCCAGCCTCTGATTGGCGGAGAGGGAGATATCATAGTCGGCGATCGAGGGGGGTACGCTAACCCGCACTTCTCATTTTTTAAACGCAGTCTCCAAGTATTTGGCAGCTTTATTATCAGAACAATATTGGGTCTAGACATCAAGGATGCCGTGAGTGGTTTCAGGGCGATATCGAGAAATGCGGCGCAGCAGATTAACATCGTCTCTGAGTTTAGCTATACCATAGAGATGCTGGTTCAGGCGAGTGCAAAACGCTTGAGTATCAAGTCTATACCAATTCGTACAAACCCTAAGAAACGTGAATCACGATTATTTAAGTCCATTCCACAATTTCTGTATCTCTCAGTTACGACATTACTGCGCATGTACACTATGTATCGCCCTTTACGTGTGTTCTTCTCCTTAGGGATACTAGCCATGCTAATAGGTTTATTACCTATTATCCGTTTCCTTAATTTTTATATGCAGGGAACCGGTGACGGGCATATGCAGTCATTGATCTTAGGTAGTACTTTGATGACGTTAGGTTTGATTACTCTATTGGTAGGCCTGATTGCAGACCTCATCAATTTCAATAGAAAACTGACAGAAAAAATGCTCCATAAAATGGAGAAGCTTGAGGAGAAGCTCATCGATATCGAAACTCATTCCTCAGACGAAGAAACCACAACCCATCAGCGGTCAAATGAGCCAGCAGATAAAAAAGTTGTTAACGATTAACCGTTCTGAAGTCAATTGAAGATTTAACCTTATCGAGAGACACCAACTTGAACCAGAAAATAGATACTAAACAATTAACTGACACTCCTAGAAAACGGGTGCTATGTGTCACCTCCAATTATCCTAGATGGCAAGGAGACAGCACTACACCCTTCGTACATCATCTCGCACAAGACTTGAAGGAGTTTGGCTGGGAAGTTGATGTACTTGCACCTCATGCTATGGGGGCAGCCCAACAGGAAGTTTTAGATGGGATCTCCATTGAACGTTTCAGATATTTATGGCCAGAGCGAACTCAAACGGTATGTTATCAAGGTGGCGCTTTAATGAATTTGCAGAATAACCGTTTGAACTACCTCAAACTGCCGGCCCTAGTTTTTTTTGAGTGGCTGGCAATATTTAAACTATTAATGACCGGAAAATACGATCTCTTGCACTCTCATTGGATCCTCCCCCAAGGCTTTACAGGGATACTTGCCGCTATACCACTGAAAATTCCCCATGTGATAACCGTCCACGGAAGCGATGCTTTTGCATTAAATGGAAAATGTCTAACCAGCTTCAAACAGTTTTCATTAGTTCATGCCGATGCAGTCACTGTAAACAGTACTGCTACAAGGCAACAAGTGCTTTCAATTGCTCCTAAACTATCCAACCTCAATTTGATCCCAATGGGAATATCAACAACACTTCCTAAACCCGAACGCTCTGCCATACTACGCTCACTATACAAAGGGAACGATGGACCATTACTCATTTTTGTTGGCCGATTAATTGAATTAAAAGGTGTCGACGACCTGCTTCATGCAATAAGTCTCTTAAAAAATAATTTTACTGATATCCGATTATTAATATTAGGTGAGGGTCCATTTAGGGAAGAGTTAGAGTCTTTATCCAGAAAGCTAAGAATCGATAAGCAGGTATTTTTTACCGGCTGGGTTGAGCCAGAGGAGGTTGTTAACTATCTCTCTGCTGCCGATATATTCATCGGCCCCTCTAAACGTTCACTCGATGGTAGCACTGAGGCACAAGGTCTAACTTTCATTGAAGCGATGCAAGCTGGAACACCGGTGATCGCCACTGATGTAGGTGGCATTGTGGATGTAATTCGACATGAACAAACAGGGTTACTTGTCAAAGAAGGTTCTCCGGAACAGATAGCCAGCACAGTGGTTCGTCTGTCATCAAACAAATCATTAAAAGAGACAATCGTTCATCAGGCCAAGCTTCTAACTTTGCAGTACACTAGAAATGCAACGGCTACTAAGTTTGCCAAGCTATTCGATGAAAAGACGAATAGAAGCCTACTTGTCAGATAGAAGATGATGAAAGCATGTACATTTGGACATCGCTATTTCATATTAGCAAAGGAGCCTATCTACTTGGACAATATTAATCACAAGATATTGAGAAGTCTTTACCTGTTTGGTGGTTTTTTCCTCGTTGCCATCACGAGTATATATTTCCTCAACTATCTGGTGGAAAATTGGACTGTTTTCAGAACTCAGATAATTGAGTCTCAGCCCCTATTGACCTTGACAACCTTAAGCCTCTGTTACGTGATTAGCTTCGTTGTTACATCGATAGCCTGGTATATATTGCTTGCCTCTTTTGGTGAAAGCCCCAAAGGCCTGCAAATATTTAACATCATATTACTATCTCAATTCGGGAAGTATTTGCCGGGTAACTTTGGACACCATGTTGGCCGCGCGGTACTGGCACATAATGGTGGTCTGGCCAAGGGCCCCATCGCAATGACAATGATCATTGAAGTTATCACCGTCATTTTGGCGGCATCAGGTACTGCATTTATCGCCTTCACATTAAGTGATATATCGATTTTACCGACTTTATTTATGGTTCCCTCATCAGATAAAATTTTGATATTTGGCTTGCTGGCGATAGGCGTGGTTGTTTATATTTACTTTTTTCGTCCACTTTCTTCTATTTCGGTACATTCATTATGGAATGTAGGAGAGGTCCGCATACCTAAGGTATTAGCTTTTACTGGCAGCTACCTGCTATACACAACTAATTTCCTTCTCTTAGGTATGATCCTGTATGTTCTCATGACCTCATTTTCGAGCAGTACTTCAGCTGATTTCTGGTTCTTAACCGGAGTTTTTTCACTCGCATGGATAGCAGGTTTTATCACACCGGGCGCGCCTGCGGGGTTGGGGGTGCGAGAGGCCATTCTGGTTTCAACCATTGACCCCATATATGGAGTTGAAATAGCACTCAGCTTAACTGTTTCATTGCGAATTATAAGCACTCTGGGAGATGGCATAGGCTTCATAGCGGGGTTAATTCTAAATCGGTGCCTTAAATTAAAGTAGCACTACCAGCGTTAATCCTAGTTTGGAGCAAACATCTCTATCTAACTCATTCATTTGTAAAGTGAGGAGTAAATATGTTCGTCAGAATATCTGCCATTTTGATTACAGTTCTATTAATTGGTAGCTTGCCCACTTTACTCCTGGATCAGTTAGTTATGGATAAAACTGCTAATGGTTTTTTCTATGAGCAATGTGAAAAAATTTGGGCTCATAGGGGCTACTCCAAAAAACATCCGGAAAATTCAATAGCATCCTTCACACACGCCCTTGAATTAGGGACACAAGGTATAGAACTGGATATATTTTATGACATTGACACAGATGACTATATTGTTTCTCATGATTTACCATACAATTTAATAGATGGAAAAACTCTCACTCTTAATGAGGTATTTCAAACCTTTGGAAACTCAACTTATTATTGGCTTGACTTCAAGAACCTATTAACAATGTCTCCTAAACAAGGACTCGATGCAAGCTTGAGATTGCAGTCACTAACCAAGACCTATGATGTAGTTGACAAGGTGCTAGTCGAATCAAAAAATATTGAAAATTTACAATTATTTAGTAAGATCGGCTTAAAAACCAGCTACTGGGTTAATTTTAATGAGGACATTGGGAGGGGAAGGCATTGGTATCATGTCCGCATCATTAAACTCAAATATTTACTTGGGCATTTCACATCCATCTCTATGGACTATAGTCTGTATTCACAGAGACTGAAAAATTCAATAAAGGGAGTCCCTGTACTACTATTTACTATAAATGACCCGTCTCTGGTGACCCGGTATCTGCAGGATGATTCGGTTAGAATCATCTTATCGGATGAAAATCTATATACAGTTGGGAGCAAAGACTGCCGAATGTAGAGTAACCAAGGCTGACATCTTAATGGTCCTTAGGAGTGCCTAGGCTTGAATATCAAATATTTTCACCTACCCATATTGATTTTGTTTACTTCCATCCTACTGAACATACCGAACGGTAACTCTATTCCTAGCCTGCTCATTCATGCTTCACTGCAAACGGCGCTGATTTGGGGATTACTTGTCAGCTTCAATGGAAACATTCTCCTTAGGCTTATTTTGGCCATAATACTCGCTATCGAGCTTTTTTCTCGCACCGCCTACGGTGGTTCACTGTCGTTGAGCATGGTGATGAGCCTCTTGGATGCTACTGCTAATGAGGTCTACTCGACAATTAAGTTCAACTTATACCCCTGTGTGTTGTCTCTCATTTTCGTATCGGGAATGCTATTTTTTAAAACAGTAAAAAGAAATACTTTCAGCTTATACATGTTGATAACTGGATTGGTATATCTCTCACTCCCCCTCGTAATTAACAGTCCAAACTTCTTCTCGAGCCAAAAATTTGATAACTACATAAAAACGGGCCTGGCCAGAGGCTATTCGAGAACTTATACCTCAGTAGAATTTTTAATCAAGGAAGATCTTGGTTTGAGGTTTCCACCTTTGAATAGCTTAAGGGGCATAAGTGATGCTGCTAAC
This sequence comes from Shewanella sp., assembly GCA_004195335.1. Lineage (GTDB taxonomy): Bacteria > Pseudomonadota > Gammaproteobacteria > Enterobacterales > Shewanellaceae > Shewanella. The sequence continues at coordinate 1,214 of SDWK01000415.1, read as the reverse complement.
CTATTGTCTCTACATATAAATTCAGACTCAAGCTGGACGGAAGTGAACACAAAAGACTCGAGTCCGAAAATACTGGTGTTGGGGATTGGAGAGTCATTAAGAGCTGAGAATATGGGTCTATATGGTTATCACCGAAAAACAACGCCATACTTATCGAAACTGCAGCATAATATAACCGTCTATGAGGAGGCCTATGCTGCAGGCACCAATACCTGGAGTGCTTTGCCTGCGGCATTAACTAAGGTATCAGGTACACCTGATCTATCTAAATCCATCATTAACTTAGCAAAGGACGCCGGCTATACTACCTTCTGGTTTTCGAATCATGCAAGGTTCAGCAAGTGGGACTTTTCCGTTTCCTCTATTGCTGCTCAGGCGGATAATGTTCACTTTGTTTCACAGGAGAAAGCAGGCCTTAGTTACGATGCTTCATTGATTCCAATACTTGAAGATATATTAGCGTCCAACGTTAACGAAGAAAAGCTATTCATAGTGCTTCACTTCTATGGTTCCCATATGTCTTTCATCGATCGTTATCCACCTGAGTTTGCTAATTTTAACAGCACTAACATCTCCTTGGATGAATACGATAACAGCATCTTATATACCGATTTTGTGCAAAAGGAGGTATTACAGATGGTCTCAAAATATGGTGGTGAATATCTGTTCTTCGCAGATCATGGGCTGGGTGACCCTAAGGGAGCCATTCCTTTGAAACATGATGTGAGAGATGAACCTAGCCTAAGCTCAATAAGAGTCCCCTTCTTTACTTCACACAATAGCAACCTGATATTAAACAGAGAAAAAGCTCATTCGTTATATTACTTCGAATGTATTTTTTCCTTGTGGTCAGGGATCTCGGCTGCCGAACTGGAAAAGGATGACTATTGCAATGAAACTCTTAATAAACATGAGATCACTTTCGTCGATTCAAATCTGGTGTTACAGCAAAAACAAACCAAGTAATGGTTCCCAACTTCTGACATCACCACACTATATATAAGAGAGAAAAGCTATTCGTTTTTCGGAGTTCAAATTTATTCGGTCTACTTCAGCTCCCTGCTATTGCAGACTTCATCTTCCACGATATAATTCCTCTAAACTTCGACGACAGATACCGAGACTATGTGGAGCCAAAAACAGATCACTCTTAGCGCCAAAACACGAGGATTTCACCTGATCACCTCAGAGATTGAACGTGCAATGACCAATAT
>SDWK01000414.1 GCA_004195335.1 Shewanella sp. | reverse complement strand
AGATGTGTATAAGAGACAGATTCAATTGACAGGGTTCACTCGCAAATGCTTTTATATAACCACTTAGAGACAATCTATGTCTTTAGCTCTAAATTTACATGATCTTATTGAAGGGTTCGTATGAACACATTTTCACAAGCACAAAACATTAATTGGTGGTGGCACTTCCCAACTTAGCGGGTGGTGTGAAACTCTGTGCTCATGTAAAAGAGACAAGATTCAACAAGAAGCCCGCATAGAATGCGGGCTTTTTTGTGTATCAAATTTAATACCAAGATTAGCTAAGCAGCCTCTAATGCGATAAAAACGATAAAAGCGAGAGACCCGATGAAGATAGCCCAAGTAAAGACAAGTAAAGAGAGGTTCACCTATCATGCCGACCCCCTCAGCTTGTATCAGCATCTTACCCAAGACGCACCGCATACTATGCTGCTCGAATCGGCAGAGATAGACAGTAAAGATCATCTTAAAAGCATTGTGATGACGCATGCTGCCATGATGATCCGCTGCGACAATTTTCGCCTGACCTTCACCGCTTTGACCGAAAATGGTCATGGGCTTCTCTGCGACATTCAACACTTTTTCAATAAGGCAGAGTCGAGCTTAGAAGCAGGCATATTGACGCTCACCCTAAAAAAAGAGATCGCTCAACTCGATGAGGATGCCAGGCTAAAATCAGCTTCCCCTCTCGATGGTCTCAGGGCATTAATTAAAGAGATAGATTGCGGCAACTCGCCAAGCTTTGAAGATCTATTCTTAGGTGGTGTACTGGCTTATGATTTAATAGATACCGTAGAGCCACTTCCTCAGGTTCCTCAAGGTGATAACACTTGCCCCGATTATCTGTTTTATCTCGCTGAAACATTAATTTTAATCGATCATCAACAGCGACAAGCCGATATCGTCACCCATCAATTTAGCAAGGTTAAACACCTCCCCTCTCCACAATACGCCTCAGTACTGGAACAAAGAGTGCAATCACTGCAAGCCATGTCTCTGCAAGAGATAAAGGTTGATGAGTTAATCACACTGGATGCACAGACCCAAGTCAACATCAGCGATGACGACTTCAAAGCGACGGTTAATGAACTCAAATCACACATTGTCGCCGGTGACATCTTTCAGGTGGTTCCATCGCGCAGCTTTAGCCTGCCTTGCCCAAGCACATTAGGGGCATATCGCGCGCTAAGACAAACCAACCCTAGTCCCTATATGTTCTATTTCAGGGGCGAAGACTTCACCCTGTTTGGTGCTTCTCCTGAGAGCGCGCTCAAATATGAGGCTCACACCAATCAAGTCGAGATCTACCCCATTGCTGGGACCCGTCAACGCGGAAAAACGGCCGATGGCGAGATAGATTTCGATCTGGATAGCCGAATAGAGTTAGAGCTCCGCCTGGACAAGAAAGAGTTATCGGAACACCTCATGCTGGTCGACCTAGCACGCAACGATGTGGCTCGGATCAGTCAAAGTGGCAGTCGTAAAGTGCCAGAGCTATTAAAGGTCGATCGTTATTCACATGTCATGCATTTAGTGAGTCGTGTCACCGGCCAACTTCGAAGCGATCTCGATGCGCTGCACGCATACCAGGCTTGCATGAACATGGGCACACTGACCGGAGCGCCAAAGGTCAGTGCAGCCCAGTTAATCCGCAGCGTCGAAAAAGCTCGCCGAGGCAGTTATGGAGGCGCGGTAGGTTACGTTAACGGCCTCGGAGATATGGATACCTGCATCGTTATTCGCTCTGCATTTGTCAAAGAGGGTACCGCCTATATTCAGGCCGGTGCAGGTGTCGTATTTGACTCCGACCCACAAGCCGAAGCCGATGAGACTCGCCAAAAAGCACAGGCCGTCATATCAGCAATTAAACTAGGAGGCGGACAATGAAACTATACCTACTCGATAACTTCGACTCGTTCACCTATAACCTGGTCGACCAATTCAGAAGCCTGGGCTTTGAGGTTGTCATCTATCGCAACGACGTCGATGCCGATTTTATCGCAGCCAAAATCCTAAACGAGGCAGATAATGCAGCACTCGTGCTGTCACCTGGACCAGGAGCCCCACATGAAGCGGGTTGTCTGATGGAACTGATAGCCAAAGTCGCAGGAAAAGTCCCGATGTTAGGTATCTGCTTGGGCCACCAGGCGATAATCGAACATTTCGGTGGCAAGGTCGAACGCGCGCCGCACGTGGTGCACGGTAAAGCCAGCCCGACCTATCATCACCAGGATGGAATTTTCCAGGGGCTGCCATCTCCGCTTCCTGTCGCTCGGTATCACAGCTTAGTGGCGACTCGGGTTCCCGACTGCCTCGATGTTATCGCGACCACGGAAAATATGCCCATGGCCATTTCTCATCGGCAATACAAAGCCGTCGGTTTTCAGTTCCATCCGGAATCGATACTCACCACCCTTGGTAGCCAACTACTCATACAAACGCTTAATTATCTAACCAGCACTGAAGTAAAAGAGGGAGCAGGCGCATGAGCGACAGCACAGATCTACAACCACTCATCGACAAGTTATATCGAGCAGAGAGTGTCTCTCGCAGCGAAGCCAAACAACTCTTCAGCTGCATCATTAATGGTGAGATGAGCGACGCGGCGATGGCTGGTATGTTAGTCGCCATGAAGATGCGCGGCGAAACCATAGAGGAGATCTCCGGTGCAGCAGATGCACTGAGATCCGCGGCAAAGACATTCCCAACCCCGAGTGATGCGACCCTAAAACAGGGGATCGTCGATATTGTCGGAACCGGTGGCGATGGCCACAACACCATCAATATCTCCACAACGGCGGCCTTTGTTGCTGCCGCGTCCGGGGCCAAAGTGGCAAAACATGGTAATCGCAGTGTCTCGAGTAAATCCGGCTCCTCGGATCTGCTGGCCCAATTTGGTATCGACCTGACCATGGATCCACTGCTCGCTCGCGATTGCTTAGATGAACTCGGTCTCTGCTTCCTGTTTGCCCCCCATTACCACGGCGGAGTTCGCCATGCGGTTCCTGTTAGGCAGGCACTCAAAACCCGCACCCTATTTAATGTACTCGGGCCACTCATCAACCCCGCTCACCCGGACTACATCTTGCTCGGTGTTTACAGCGAAGAGTTAGTTCAACCGATTGCAGAAGTACTCAAAGCCTTAGGCATGAAACGCGCTATGGTCGTACATGGAAGCGGACTGGACGAAGTCGCAGTCCATGGCAATACTTCAGTTTGCGAGCTTACAGACGGCGAACTCAAACAATACACCTTAACCCCTAAGATGCTAGGCGTACCTCAGGCTCGCCTAAAAGATTTAGAAGGCGGTTTGCCCGAAGAAAATGCCGAATTCACCAGGGCTATTTTACAAGGTCGTGGCCAGAGCGCACATACCAACGCAGTCGCGGTTAATGCCGGTTGCGCACTGTACATTTCAGGCGTGTGTGATAGCGTCGAGTCGGGTACGGCACTGGCACTGACCACGATAGCCAGCGGCAAGGCCTATACACTTCTTGAGCAGCTTGCCAGTGCAAGCGCTAACCAAGCAAAAGTTGGAGCATAAGCGTGAGCAGTTCATCGACAGCAAAAGAAAGTAACGTGTTAACCAAAATAGTCGATACCAAAGCGGCACACATGGAAGCACTAAAATTACGTTTCCCGGAGGCGACACTCGAGCCTAAAATCTCCGACCGTAGCCTTTATGATGCCCTCAAAGCCCCCAATGCCGGATTTATTTTCGAGTGTAAGAAGGCCAGCCCTTCTAAGGGGCTTATCCGTGAACACTTCGACGTCGAAGCGATAGCCGATGTCTACAACAACTATGCTGCCGGGATCTCGGTCCTTACCGATGAACATTTTTTTCAGGGTGATATGGATTATATCCCTAAGGTACGCGCTCGTGTTAAACAGCCTATCTTATGTAAAGACTTCTTCATCGATACTTATCAGGTTAAGCTCGCCGCCCACCAAGGCGCCGATGCCATCTTGTTGATGTTGTCTGTACTCGATGATACGCAATATCGTTTACTGGCTAACGAAGCTGAAAAATATCAACTCGACATGCTGACCGAAGTGAGTAATGAGCAGGAGCTTAAACGCGCAATCGCCCTGAATGCGGCGATTATCGGCATCAACAATCGCAACCTGCGCGACCTTTCAACGGACTTAAGCACCACCGAAGCACTGGCGCCCCACATCCCAGCCGACAGAGTCGTCATCAGCGAATCAGGCATCTATAACCAGGCACAGGTTCGCCGTTTGAGCCCGCTGGTCGATGGTTTCTTAGTGGGCAGTTCCTTGATGGCCGAAGATGATCTTGATCTTGCCTGTCGCACACTCACCTTAGGCCATAATAAAGTTTGCGGTTTGACGCGTAGCGAAGATATTCAAGCCGTTGCAAAATCGGGGGCCGTCTATGGCGGTTTGATTTTTCACCCAAAATCTCCGCGGGGAATTAGCCTTGAGCGCGCCACTGAGCTCCTCGAGCATCACAGAGCCACAGGGCCCGGGCTCAATTTCGTTGGTGTCTTTGTTAATGAAGAACCACAAGTCATTGCCAAGACAGCGAGTCAACTCAATCTCTTTGCCGTACAACTCCATGGCAAGGAATCTGAATATGAAATTGATCAGGTCAGAGCGGCCCTAAGTATCATGAACTGTAATGCACAGATCTGGAAGGCTGTCGCCGTCGATGCAGATGTTGAAAACCAAGACGAAATTACGGTCCCAGCAAACGTGGACCGAGTGTTGTTCGACAGTAAGAGCAGTAAATCCGGTACAACGCAGTTTGGCGGTACCGGCCTGACCTTCAACTGGCAGCAGGCACTACCGAATAAACAAGCGGCCATGTTGGCCGGAGGCTTGAGTGCAGAGCTGGCGCTAGAGGCGAGCCAACAAGGCTTTTATGGGCTGGACTTTAACTCTGGCCTGGAAAGCGCATCAGGGATTAAAGATCACCACAAAATTGCGGCAGCCTTTACTGCACTGAGACAGTACTAATATTAAACATAGAATTTTAAACAGAATTATTTACTTAACTTTAGAAATTATGGTCAGCGAGTAGAACGCAGAGATTGAGAGCGAGGTTTAGGAGTGAGCGCGGAGTTTATAAGCATAAATGAGCACTCGCGACAACAAACTCGTCCTCAATAGCAATTCCTACTCGTTGAGCGATACATTAGGATATCACTATGACTAAGCTCGATCCCTACTTCGGCGAATATGGCGGCATGTATGTCCCGCAGATACTTATGCCAGCACTCAAGCAACTCGAGACCGCCTTCGTCGAGGCTCAAGAGGATGAAACCTTTCAAGCCGAGTTTAATGATCTGCTAAAAAATTATGCCGGCCGCCCAACAGCACTGACATTGACGCGTAACTTAAGCCCTAATCCACTGGTAAAAATCTACCTGAAACGCGAAGACCTGCTTCATGGCGGCGCGCACAAAACCAATCAGGTTTTGGGTCAGGCCCTGCTTGCGAAACGTATGGGAAAGAAAGAGATCATCGCTGAAACAGGCGCGGGGCAACACGGTGTAGCCACCGCCCTCGCCTGTGCTCTGCTTGGTCTTAAATGTAAAGTTTATATGGGTGCTAAAGATATCGCACGTCAGTCACCCAACGTATTTAGAATGAAACTCATGGGCGCCGAAGTAATCCCGGTAACCTCAGGCTCAGCTACGTTAAAAGATGCCTGTAACGAAGCCATGCGTGACTGGTCAGGTAGCTATGAAAAAGCCCATTATCTATTGGGTACTGCCGCCGGCCCGCATCCGTTCCCGACTATCGTACGCGAATTTCAACGTATGATCGGTGAAGAAACCAAGAAGCAGATTTTAGAGCGTGAAGGCAGATTACCAGATGCGGTTATCGCCTGTGTTGGTGGTGGTTCAAATGCTATCGGCATGTTTGCGGACTTTATCGAGGAAGAGTCGGTGAAGCTTATCGGTGTAGAGCCTGCGGGACTCGGTATCGATACTCCTATGCATGGCGCGCCACTCAAACACGGCAAGACCGGGATATTTTTCGGTATGAAGG
>SDWK01000397.1 GCA_004195335.1 Shewanella sp. | reverse complement strand
AGTATGTGACCAATTTGGAATTCAACTTGCTGTAGCCCTTGCTCCTCGATGAGTTTAACTAAGTTATTTATCTCTTGAGGAGAGACTTGAATACGGCGTTGAACTTGAATACGTTGAATCTCGCCTAAGGTCATCTCTTCACGTAACTGCTCACGATATTGGCTCCAACTCATTCCCTCTTCGCCAATCTTCGTTCTCATCTGCTCGACAGTAAGGTTTTGCTCTTTGGCAATATTACTGATGGTTTGGTCCAGCTGGAGGTCTCCGATATGCAAACCAATTCTATCAGCCATTTGCATTTGTAATCGAGTCATGATCAAACGTTCAATAACTTGAGTTCTAAGTGCTTGATCTGATGGCAATGCTTGTTCTTTCGAGCTGGCATTGGCCTTTACTGTTTGTAGCATACCGGCTATCTCACTTTCCAGTACGATACCTTCGTTTATCTGAACTGAAACACGGTCCAGGGGCTCGACTTTAGCTAGAACTGAGTGGCTCATTGCCAGGGTAAGAAAAGCAAAAATAAAATGTTTACAGGGTTTCATCAACAAAAATCCTTGGCATATTAACGACTGGCTCGGCAATAAATGATGCCGGCTAAAAATCTATTATCAAGAGTTGGACTACAGGTCTAACTCATGGTTCATCGAAAAAGTAATTGTTTTACTAGTTTTTCAGGTAAAGCGGCTTGCGGTAATTAAACAGACCATCATTAAGCATATCCGATACACCCAATGGTCCAGAGCCACCGAGCCCTTTTATTACAAAATTGAGATATAAACCGCTCTCAAAAAGCTCTCTATTATCCAGTACCGGATTATAGTCATCATCATAATTTGTCTTGATTCGATAATGATAACTTAGGCGTAAAGCCCAACAGCAGGATTCATATTGAAAACCTGCGTAGGTTTCCACACTACGACTCTCATTGAGATCGTAATACCAGTTACCGACCAAGTAAAGACTATCATTTATCGGCCATGCTCCTCGCATCCCCGCCTGTGAAATATTTACCGACTCGTTCGTGTTGCTGTTTAGAAGATCGGGGACATAACGATAACTAAACTGTATTAGCTTGTTTGCACCTGGACGGAAATCGAGTGTCACTTCACTCTTCTTGTTTTCACTCTGCTTGGTATCATACTGAATTGCACCACTCATATACCAGTCTCGGTAAATTTGAGTGTTTAATTCGGCAGCCAAAACGGAGTTAGACGTATTTTCTGAAGTAAAGGTTTCACCTTGAAAAGATGAATCCGATATGCCGACTCGGCTCTCTTGAAAGTAAAATATCTGACCTAGGCTGAACTGAAATTTTTCAATATTATGTTCATCATATAATCGTGTCGTTAAACCTAAAGTCATCTGATTAGCGTCGGCGACTCTATCTAGGCCAGAAAAACGTCGCTCACGAAATAGCCCGTAGTAATCTTCCTGAAGCTGCGCCGTATCATAAATACCAATATTCGATTGGTCTTCATAACCCACATAAAGGTACTGGAATTGAGGCTCTAAGGTTTGGCGGTAGTTTTCGTTAAAATAGTCGGTAAACCTTTCGAAGTTGACTTGGCCATGGATCCTCACCTGAGGCAGAGTGCGACTCACGCTGCTATCGAGATCTTTATTGGCATCAATTCGGGCATCACTCTGCGAATAGTATGTTTGTAATAACTTTAATTCACTGGTTAGAGACCCTGCTGGCCCATGAAGTGGGAAGGAGATACTCGGTTCAAAGTGAAGGCGTGTTGCCGTCGTTTTGTCACTGTCTTCATGTTCAAAATTTGAGACTTCACTCAAAAAATCGAAATCTAAGCCATTCCACATGTCAGGATAACGGTAGTGAAAACCTAATTGCGGCATCACCTGATAAGGCTTTTCATCTTCACCGAGCACTTTAATGTCTTGTACTTTGGCGTAGAAATTCCAGTTTTTTTCGAAATAGCTGACTTCACCAATCCGAGTCAGTTGGTTATCGGTTGCGCGCTGGACATCAGATTTTAAATCGTTGAAATAGTTGTTATCCGATACGTCGGTGTAGTTAGCCAGCACCCGCCAGTTATCATCGATCGCCCCCTGATGTTCCCAGTGGTAGAGATAACGGTCTGGCGCGTTAGCTAACATATCATCGTTAGCTAAGTATTCGATATTGAGTTTACCCTGTTGATCATCACCGGCTAAATATCTGAAGTCACTCTTTAAAAATAGACCACGGGCAGACATATAGTGAGGCGTGAAGGTCAGATCATAGTCAGGTGCAATATTCCAGTAATAGGGGGTCGCAACTTCAACACCATTGGTGGTGCTGGTACTGAACGTTGGAAACAGCAAACCTGACTTACGTTTATCTGATACCGGTATCGTCATATAGGGAATATAAAGCACCGGCACGTTACCAATTTTAAGTTTGGCGTCCCATAACTCGCCCCATTCCTCTTTACTGTCGATTTTTATCTTTTCGGCTTCGAGTAACCAAGATGTATCTTCTGGAGGGCAAGTGGTAAAGTTGGTTTTGGTCAGGTATAAATTGTTATCTGGCGTGATTTCGAGCTTTTCTGCATCGCCATGGATTTGTTGGCCATGTAACCAGTATTTAGCCCCCGACAAGGTGGCACTGTTACTGCGCATCTCGGCCACGAGAGAATCAGCGGTCACAGTAAACATTTGATCTTGAAAGACTAAGTTGCCATTCGCATCTAAGCGTTCAGTTTCTTGATCTAAAATTGCCTCATCGGCAGCGATATGACGACCACCCTGACTGAAAGACACATCACCGTTAAATTTTGCTTGTTTACCCATTTGGGCTTCAGAGCGATCAGAGATGATACGGATCTCTTGGAGATCTAATTTTCCATCGCTGTTATCTGGTGACGTCAAACGGGGAACCGGAGGCTCGACGAGACACTGGGTATCGGAATTTGATATAACTGGAGTTTCTTCAGCCAAGACTAATTGGGGAAGTAGGCTTAGTGCCAATAAATAACGGATCTGCATCTTAAGTCGTTTAATATGATTTCTTAGTCTGGACAAGTATTGGTGAGAAAAATTGCCGCTTCTATCAGGCAACACAGCTAAATATCGAGATTGAGCTTATTAGCTGTTTCCATTTTGCTTTATAATAAAGCAATTTTCCTATAAGAGCCATGAGGTGCCCTTGTCAGATCCTAGATTTCTTGCTTTAAATGCATGGCTAAACCGCATTTTTGATACTGGAGTGACGCCAAAACTGATCTCGGGTGATGCCAGTTTCAGGCGTTACTTCAGGGTTCAAGCTGACGATAAGAGCTTTATCGTTATGGACTCCCCGCCAGAACTGATTGAGGTGATGCCTTTTGTTAAACTGGCAAACGCCTATCTTAAACAAGGCGTTTCAACACCTCAAGTGATTGAAATAAATGTTGAAGATGGGTTTCTTTTGTTGAGTGATTTGGGGGACGTGCAACTCTTGTCTGAGTTAACCCTCAATAATGTGGACCACTATTATGGGCAAGCTTTAGCCCTCTTGGATAGTGTTAGTAAGGTTAAGGATAACGGCGAGATACCATTGCCTCTATACGACGGCGAATTTGTAAAACGAGAATTGGATATTTTTACTGACTGGTTGATAAAACATCATCTTGGGATTGAACTCGATGATGCAACGCAAGTTATGTTGGATAGGACTTATGCAGTGTTGATTAATAACGCCGCAGAACAGCCTAAGGTTGGGATGCATAGGGATTATCACAGCCGCAATTTGATGCTGAAAAATGGCCATTTGCATGTTATTGACTTTCAGGATGCAGTATTAGGACCGATAACTTATGATGCGGTGTCTTTACTTCGAGACTGTTATATTCGCTGGCCAGATGAGGTCGTTGAAAAGTTGATGTTGCAACACTTTCAGCAGGTGGTTGACGCAGGTGTAGTAGATAAAGATCTACCTGTAGCGACCTATCGGAGATGGTTTGATCTTATGGGGTTACAGCGCCATATCAAGGCTGCGGGCATCTTTGCCAGATTGAAATACAGAGACGCCAAACCTGCTTATATGAATGATATTCCGTTAACACTGGAATATATACACGATATTTCGGCTCGCTACCCAGAGTTATCTTGCTTTAGTCAATGGATTGAGACTCTGATTACTCCAGCTTTTAAGGAGCCAAAATGAAAGCGATGATCTTAGCTGCGGGTCGGGGTGAGAGATTGCGCCCTCTCACCGACTCGGTTCCGAAACCTCTGGTCAGAGTCGATGGCAAACCGTTAATCGTCTATCACATAGAGCGCCTGGCTAAGGCTGGTATCAGCGAGATTGTCATTAATCATGCATGGCTCGGTGATAAGTTGGTTCAGGCTTTGGGAAACGGTAGCCAGTGGGGAGTCAATATTCTCTACAGTGCAGAGTCCAGTGCATTAGAAACGGGTGGTGGAATTAAACAGGCCTTACCTTTATTGGGTGACGGGCCTTTCCTGGTTATTAATGGGGATATATTTATCGATGAGTTGCCCGAACTCCTTGAGTTTAATTCGATAAATTCGTTAAATGGTAGACTTGCCCATTTATGGCTGGTCGATAATCCTGAGCAGCATCCTAAGGGAGACTTTCCCTTAAGAGATGGGCTGGTTGCGGCTGATGTTGTTGATAATGAACCGAGATTGACGTTTTCCGGTATGGGAATTTATCACCCCTCACTTTTTGATAACACTCCAGATAATGGTTTCCCATTGGCGCCATTATTGAGAGATAAAATGGCTTTAAGTGCGGTTTCTGGTTCGTATTTCCCCGGATTTTGGTGTGATGTCGGAACGAAACAACGGTTAGATAACTTAGAGTGTCGGCAGCAAAGCTTGAGATAAAGCGAGCAATATTAGCCGTCTCGGTCTTAATTTTTATTTAGTTTCAATTATTGTTATGAGTAAGGTTTATTGATGCGTATTTGGGGTAAGTTTTTTGGCTTCGCTATCGGTTTCATGTTTGGTCGAATCATCGGCGGTGTGATTGGTCTGTGGTTAGGCCATCTTTATGATAAGAAAAGTGCCGAGCTTAGTGGCATTATAGGTAAAGGTGCGAATAGGCAGACACTCTTTTTTAATACCACCTTTGCCGTGATGGGGCATGTGGCAAAAGCCTCGGGCCAAGTCACTGAAAATGATATTCGTATTGCGACCTTGTTGATGGATCAGATGCAGCTCAAGGGCGAGCCAAGAACAGAAGCTCAAGCCGCTTTTAAAGAGGGTAAAGCGAATGATTTCGATATTAAGGCTTGCCTGAAAACATTTCGACTCATCTCTATGGGGCGTAAAGAGCTATTGCAGATGTTTCTGGAGATCCAGATCCAGACGGCCCTGTCTGACGGAAAACTCGATCCTAAAGAACGCGCTGTTCTATTAACCGTGGCTCTGGAGCTGGGCTTTAGTGCCAGCCAACTGGATGAACTCCTTAAGCGCTGGCAGGCTGAATTTAATTTTCATCAAGGTGGCAATAATCAACAGACTACGATTGAAGATGCCTATGACTTGCTTGGGTTGTCTGAAGCGTCATCGGATCAGGAGGTAAAGCGTGGCTATCGTAAATTGATGAATGAACATCATCCGGATAAATTGGTCGCGAAAGGTTTGCCTCAAGAGATGATGGAGTTAGCTAAAACAAAAGCACAAGATATTCAGGCTGCTTATGACAGAGTTAAAAGTGACAGAGGCATGCGGTAGGTAAGTAAGTAAATTATTTTAAATGTGATTCTGAAGACTACTGTCTATACAGTTGTCTTGGTGTGGTAATATTGACACGTTATCGTCGTGACACAAAAAGGACTTATCATGAAAATTAGAGATTATTTACCTTTGTCGATTTTGACTGTGGTGCCTGTTTTTATTAGCACATCGGTCATGGCTGAAGTGTTCGTGGCCCCCTATGGTGGATATAGCTTCGGCGCCAGTGAGTTTTCTATTGCAGCCACTAATGAACAGGGATCATTAAAGATCTCTGAATCTGAACATTATGGCTTCATGGCGGGCATAACGACAAAAGACCCTGGGAATATCTATTTTCTCTATAGTGATCAAGGTACAGATCTGAGGTCGGGAGGGAGCTTCAGTCCTGATATTATC
>SDWK01000138.1 GCA_004195335.1 Shewanella sp. | reverse complement strand
CTTTAGTACATCTATATTGAATGGTGCGGATGGGAGGAGTCGAACCTCCGACCGCCTGGTTCGTAGCCAGGTACTCTATCCAGCTGAGCTACATCCGCAACGCGTTTCAATATATCCCGTCAACTCACAAAAAATGGTGCGGATGGGAGGAGTCGAACCTCCGACCGCCTGGTTCGTAGCCAGGTACTCTATCCAGCTGAGCTACATCCGCATCGTATTTTGCAAGTAAGAAATGGCGGAGAGGGAGGGATTCGAACCCTCGATGGGATTTAAAGCCCATACTCCCTTAGCAGGGGAGCGCCTTCGGCCACTCGGCCACCTCTCCGTTTCTTGGCGCACATATTACTGTTTGACGAAAATAAGTCAAACCATTTCTTATAAAGCATTTCTGTTTGGAGTGTTTTTGAACACATTAAACAAATAATATACCAATCCCAGTAAATATCTGATCATTCAGCCGGAATCGATAGCGTTATAGGCTAAGCACTACTCGCTCCCAGGTAACAGCTCCATATGTACTCGACTTCCAATATCCCTGTCGTCGTGCAACATAGACTGACACCTCGGACGCTGAAAATGTCATATTTTTTATTTAACGACATTGGCAATGTGTCGTATCAAGACCGTTCAACCTTGACCGATTGAACGAATGCCAGAAAGCAAAAAAGCCAGCGATAAACTGACTTCTCGATTTAAAGACTAATCTTATTTAGGCTAGACTAAAAATTGCCACCTTCAGAAGGGTTGCCAGCTTTTTCAGACTGAATGCGCTGATAGATCTCTTCACGGTGTACCGAAACTTCTTTAGGTGCATTCACACCGATACGTACTTGATTACCTTTAACGCCTAAAACAGTGACAGTTACTTCATCACCAATCATCAGTGTTTCACCAACACGACGAGTCAATATCAGCATTCGATTACTCCTTTAGTTCCAAATTCTGCTCTATACGGCACTAATCCGTTATATATACTTATTATAAGGTTAGCTTAGTACAAATTAATAGTACTCTTACCGAAATCAATCATTAAAATGCAGCTAATTTAATTCAAAAGCGTGATGTAGCCCCCAAACAGTGCCCCATAATACAAAAAGGCCCCCAGTAATGACTTAGCTACTGGCAGACTCTGTCGTTAAGCTAGCATTAAATCGACAATTTCCCAAGGAACAAAGCCCTTTATCATTAAGATAGAACCATTGGCCACCCATTACTTTAACAATCCCTACATTAACATCGTCAAACCGTCACAAAACGCGGATTTATTCCGACAGTAGAAGCGGCTTAAGCCGAAATGATTGACCCTCGATTGGTATTAGCACTGTTCCCGGTTGGCGTCGCTCCTACACAATAGATTTACCGCTTTCCCCTTCCTTGTAGGAGCGTGCTTCAGCCATGAAGCTTAGCTGCGAATTAAATCGCAGGGAATGTATGTCATCCCCCTTCCCGGCTAAAGCCGGTCCTACACAAAAAAAGCGCTTCAGATACCTGAAGCGCTTTTAAAGTGATTAATCGACTGGTGGGTTAACCGTTAAACCAAACGCTCAGTAAGCCATGGAATCACTTGCTCTAATGCACTATCCAGGTTCTCAGGTTGGCTACCACCCGCTTGCGCCATATCAGGCCGACCGCCGCCTTTACCACCGACTTGCGATGCAATAGAAGCGACCAGCTCACCGGCCTTAACTTTAGAAGTCAGATCTTTGGTTACACCTACGATAAGGTTAACTTTCGCCTCTCCGACGATGCCGAGCACCACAATACCCGAACCCAGTTTCTGCTTAAGCTCATCTTGCAATCCTCGTAGCGCACCAGCTTCGACACCATCGAGTTTTTTAACCAACACATTAACACCATTAATCTGCTGCGCTTCGCCCGCTAAATCGGCACTGGTGGCCGCAGCAAGCTTATCTTTAAGCTGAGATAACTCTTTTTCAAGCAATTTAGTGCGCTCGAGCTGCGCCTTAAGCTTGGTGACAACAGAAGCACTGTCGGCTTTAAGTAAGACCGCAGCCTGGTCTAGCTCCGCTTTTTGAGCCGCCACATAAGCCATAGCAGCCGCGCCTGTTACCGCTTCGATACGACGTATACCCGCAGCAATACCACCTTCTGAAGTGATCTTAAACAGACCGATATCACCAGTGCGTCCAACGTGAGTACCACCGCAAAGTTCGATAGAGAACTCACCCATGGTGACAACACGTACTTCATCGGTGTATTTCTCACCGAAAAGCGCCATCGCGCCCTTCTCTTTAGCTTGATCCATATCCATCACTTCAGCACTGAGCTTGTGATTACGACGGATCTGAGTATTAACGAGGTCTTCAACCGCCTTCAACTCTTCAGGCTTCACACCTTCGAAATGAGAGAAGTCAAAGCGCAACCTTTCAGAATCAACCAATGAGCCTTTCTGAGAAACATGAGTCCCCAGCAGTTGACGCAAGGCTGCATGCAGTAAGTGAGTAACGGAGTGGTTTAATTCAGTACTATTACGCAGTTCTTTATCGACTATCGCCTCTAAGGTATCACCAACAGAGATAGCACCCGACGTCAATGCTCCTTGATGACCAACAGCTTGGCCATACTTTTGCGTATCTCGAACGTCAAATTCGATACCTGTAGCCGACAATACACCTCTGTCGCCACATTGACCGCCTGACTCACCATAAAAAGGTGTGCTGTCGAGAACGATAAGCGCTTCCTCTCCAACGCTCAATGAATTGACAGATTCACCCGCCTTATAGATAGCGGTGATCTGTCCGGGTGCAGTTAATTCGTTATAACCGGAAAAGTGAGTCTGCTCATCAATTTTAAGAGCATCATTGTAATCTGTATCGAACTGACCAGCGGCTTGAGCACGGCGTCTCTGCTCAGCCATAGCGACTTCAAAACCCGCTTCATCGACGGTGATCTCACGCTCACGACAGACATCAGCCGTCAAGTCGACAGGAAAACCATAAGTATCATAAAGTTTAAATGCCATTTCGCCATCTAACACATCACCTTTAAGCTCGTTAAGCGCACCATCTAAAATGCCTAAACCACGCTCCAAAGTACGAGCAAACTGCTCCTCTTCGGCTTTCAATGATTTTTCTACGATGGCTTGAGTTGCCACCAGCCCTAGGGCCGCATCGCCCATCACTTCGATAAGCGTAGGAACTAGCTTGTAGAAGAAAGAGTCTGTAGCGCCAAGTTTATTACCGTGACGAACCGCACGACGAATGATACGACGAAGGACATAACCACGACCTTCGTTCGATGGCATTACACCATCGGCAATTAAGAAGGCACAAGAACGAATGTGATCAGAGATGACCCGCAGTGATTTATTTTCTAAATCTGTCACACCTAATATCTCGGCAGTCTTTTTGATCAAGGCTTGGAAGATATCAATTTCATAGTTTGAATGTACGCCCTGCATAATGGCAGCGATACGCTCGATACCCATACCGGTATCAACAGAAGGCTTAGGAAGCGGTAACATGTCACCATTAGATTGACGATTGTACTGCATGAATACTATGTTCCAGATCTCGATAAATCTGTCACCATCTTCTTCCGGTGTCCCCGGACGCCCGCCCCAGATGTGATCACCGTGGTCATAAAAAATTTCGGAACATGGACCACAAGGTCCGGTATCACCCATCTGCCAAAAATTGTCTGACGCATATGGCGTACCTTTGTTGTCACCTATGCGGATAAGGTTCTCAGCAGGTACGCCGATCTCTTTAGTCCAGATATCATAGGCTTCATTATCTGTTTCATAGATAGTGACACATAGACGCTCTTTGGGCAGCTTTAACTCTTGAGTAAGAAAGTTCCATGCAAAACTAATTGCCTCGCGCTTAAAATAATCACCAAAGCTAAAGTTACCTAGCATCTCGAAGAATGTATGGTGACGAGCCGTGTAACCTACATTATCTAAGTCATTGTGTTTACCACCGGCGCGAACACAGCGTTGAGACGAGGTAGCACGCGTATAACTGCGCTTATCTTCACCCAGAAATACATCTTTAAACTGGTTCATACCCGCGTTAGTAAACAGCAAGGTTGGATCGTTAACAGGTACCAGTGAACTACTGTCCACAACCTGATGACCGTTAGTACGGAAATACTCTAAGAAAGCACTTCTTAGCGCTGCAGTGGTTTGATACATGAAATCATCCTGAATAAGGTTAGCTAACAGTAATTTTTTAAAATCACCGACATTCTATTTAGCCGAACATTATAATCAGTCTAAATGATAACAACCAGAGTTTTAGAAGGGGAAAGCCGCAAAGGGGGGAAAAGTGATGAGCTTAAATAGATTCTAAGTTTTAAAGCGACAAGATCTAAGCCGTTCTATTCATCATACGGGGTAATATTCGAGTGCATAAGCAATTTGAGCATAAGCCCACCTAACAGATAACGGATCCGTTTTACTTTGTCTTTGTGAGCTGTGATGGTTGAACCTGGATATTTTTTGAAGGATGTTTACTTAGCCAGTTCAAATCAGTTACATCAGTCTAAAGCCTCTTCAATCTCAAGGATTCCAAGATTTATGGCACTCGAGTCTGAGTTTGCTCTTAACTTCAACGCAAAAAAAATCGCGGTGCGCAAGTTGCGCAACCGCGAAATAGTATGCCAAATGGCTTATATATTCACTCATTTAAACGTTTAACTATCTGGGGGAGTTAAAACACTTCACCCGTTTCAAGATCGATGTTTTCATCACCGGTCGCGGATTCTGCAACAGATTCTGCGGGTGTTAGCAATAATGCACGAAGTGTTACCTCAAGCTCTTCCGCAATAGCAGGGTTTTCTATCAAATACTTGCCAGCGTTAGCACGTCCCTGACCGATCTTACTCCCTTTGTAGCTATACCAGGCACCCGCTTTTTCAACGAGCTTATGGGCAACACCCAAGTCGACAAGTTCGCCGGTTCTATTGATACCTTGACCATATAAGATTTGGAACTCAGCCTGCTTAAACGGCGCCGCAATCTTGTTTTTAACGACCTTGACTCGAGTTTCGTTACCGATAACTTCATCACGATCTTTGATAGCACCTATACGACGAATATCCAGACGAACCGAAGCATAAAATTTAAGTGCGTTACCACCTGTGGTGGTTTCCGGGTTACCAAACATTACACCAATTTTCATACGGATTTGGTTAATAAAAATAAGCATAGTGTTGGTTTGCTTAAGGTTACCTGCAAGTTTACGCATAGCCTGACTCATCATACGAGCCGCAAGTCCCATATGCGAATCACCAATCTCACCTTCAATCTCGGCTTTAGGCGTCAAGGCAGCCACTGAGTCGACAACGATAACATCGACAGCACCAGAACGAGTCAAAGCATCACAGATCTCTAATGCTTGCTCACCGGTATCAGGTTGAGAACAAAGTAGGTTATCAATATCAACACCTAATTTTTTAGCATAAATTGGATCCAGTGCATGTTCGGCATCGATAAAGGCACACACTCTACCTTCGCGTTGAGCGGCAGCAATTACTTCTAGTGTCAGCGTGGTTTTACCCGATGATTCAGGGCCATAAATCTCGACGATACGCCCCAGTGGCAGACCGCCAGCGCCCAAGGCTACATCCAAAGAAAGTGAACCAGTAGAGATAGTCTCAACATCCATTGAGCGATTCTCGCCCAATTTCATAATAGAGCCTTTACCAAATTGCTTTTCGATCTGGCTTAAAACTGCGTTAAGAGCCTTCTCTTTGTTCGCGTCTATCTTCATTCCTAAATCCTCAGAGGCACAGCGATTACGCTGATATAAATCTCGTGTTGACTCCGCGACTGAACTTAAATAGAAAAACATATCTAGTCAGGGAGCCTCAATATGCAAACTAGTATACTGTACAATCATACAGTATCAAGTACTGATCATGATTATTTTTTCGCTCCCTCAATTCAACTATCGAAGCACCTGTTACGGCTAATAAAATTTAATCTCACGATTATTCACGACAAAAATCTCATTATTGGGGAAAATATTGATAATATTGGCGCCAACTGTTTATGGCGGCCCAATTCGTTGGTAAGCCTGTTTAATACGTCAGAAAAGAGACGACCTGTAGATGAATGCTATCGATACCCAAAATTTAGAAAAACACACACCTATGATGCGTCAATACCTGACGCTAAAAGCTGAGCATCCTGAGATGCTGCTCTTTTATCGCATGGGTGATTTCTATGAACTTTTTTATGATGATGCTAGAAAGGCATCTGAATTATTAGGGATCTCACTCACAGCCAGAGGGAAAAGTGGTGGTGACCCCATTCCTATGGCGGGTCTCCCTTATCATGCGGTTGAAGGGTATTTAGCCAAGTTAGTTCAACTCAGGGTTTCTGTCGCCATTTGCGAACAAATCGGTGATCCTGCAACCTCTAAGGGACCAGTTGAGAGAAAGGTAGTACGCCTTGTGACTCCCGGCACATTGACCGACGAGGCTTTGTTGCAGGAAAAACAGGATAATTTGCTCGCCGCCGTCTATCACGGCAAGAGTGGATATGGATATGCCACCTTAGATATCAGCTCGGGTCGATTTGTCATCGCAGAACTGGCCTCAACCGAGGCACTTGAGGCCGAACTGCAACGGACTAATCCTGCCGAGTTACTCTATAGCGAAGATTTTTCTGAGATGGGTTTAATCTCAGGTTTTAATGGTAAACGCAGGCGCCCTGAGTGGGAATTTGATTTCGATACCAGTCATAAATTACTGCTCGATCAATTCGGTACAAAAGATCTTCATGGTTTTGGTCTGAACAATGCGCGTCTGGCACTTCAGGCTGCTGGCTGTTTAATGCAGTACGTGAAAGACACTCAACGGACGGCACTTCCGCACATAAATTCGATAGTTCTCTTCAATCAGAGTGATAGTATAGTTCTGGATGCCGCAACCCGGCGTAACCTCGAATTAACGGTCAACCTACAAGGTGGACGTGAAAATACCTTGGCCTCAGTGCTGGATAATACCGCAACGCCTATGGGTAGCCGTATGCTTCAGCGCTGGATCCATGAACCGCTTAGAAATCGCAAGCAGATCGAATCTCGTCAGAGTGCACTCACAGAGATATTAGACACTAACCTATTCGAAACCCTAGAGCTTCAGCTAAAAGCCTTAGGCGATGTCGAGCGGATCACGGCAAGACTGGCCCTGCGTAGCGCTAGGCCAAGAGATTTTGCCCGCCTCAAGCAAGCCATATCCTTATTACCCGAAATACAGCAATCTCTCGCAAACTGTCAGTCTCCCCATCTGCAGCATCTGGCCAAAATGATCGGTGAATTCCCTGATGAACTTGAACTGTTAGAGCGTGCAGTTGTGGATAATCCTCCAATGCTTATCCGCGATGGAGGCGTGATTAAAGCAGGCTATAATACCGAACTGGATCAATGGAGAGCACTAAGCCAAGGTGCGACGGATTATCTATCAGAGCTTGAAGCAAGGGAAAAAGAGCTAACTGGTATATCGACACTTAAGGTCGGCTATAACCGGGTCCATGGTTACTATATTGAAGTAAGTCGAAGAGAGTCTGATCTGGTTCCATTGAGCTATCAGCGTAGGCAGACACTCAAAAATACCGAGCGCTATATCATCGCAGAACTCAAAGAACATGAGGAAAAAGTGCTCTCCAGTCAGGGGAAGGCACTGGCACTTGAAAAGCAGTTATGGGAACAATTATTCGATAAGATACTGCCTAAGCTTCATGACTTACAGCTATTCGCACAGGGCGCGGCCGAACTCGATGTGATAAATAACTTCGCTGAGCGCGCTGAAACATTGAATTACAACTGCCCTACACTGTCACAAGCATCAGGTATTCATATAGAAGCCGGACGTCACCCCGTGGTAGAACAGGTGAGCCAATCACCTTTTATTGCAAATCCGGTCACCTTGAATCCGTCACGAAAAATGTTAATCGTAACCGGACCCAATATGGGCGGTAAATCAACCTATATGCGACAGGTGGCCTTAATCACTTTAATGGCACACATAGGGTGTTACGTCCCGGCCCAGAGTGCAGTCATCGGCCCTGTCGATCGCATATTTACCCGTATTGGCGCAGCCGACGATCTTGCTTCTGGCCGTTCTACCTTTATGGTCGAAATGACTGAAACGGCAAATATTCTTCATAATGCCACCACGGAAAGTCTGGTATTGATGGATGAGATCGGTCGAGGTACCTCGACTTATGATGGCCTTTCTCTCGCTTGGTCTGCTGCCGAATATTTAGCTCAAAAAATTGAAGCTATGACCCTCTTTGCCACTCACTATTTCGAACTTACTCAACTTCCCGATCTCATTTCGAATGTTGAAAATGTCCACCTCGACGCTATCGAGCATGGTGACACGATTGTCTTTATGCATGCCGTTCAGGAAGGCGCAGCAAGTAAGAGTTATGGTTTACAGGTTGCTGCACTGGCTGGGGTTCCCAACCAGGTCATTGCCGCCGCAAAACATAAGTTACACCACTTAGAAAGTCGTGACACTAACAGTGTCGTTGACTCAATAACCACCTCAAATCAAAAGAGTATAGTATTTGATGAACCTGTTAATTCGGTCTTAAATGATGCATTAGATAAAATACATCCCGATGAATTGAGCCCAAAACAAGCACTCGATATCTTGTATGAGCTCAAGCGTTTAGCAAAATAGATCTTACTTCAAATAACAAAAAGCGCACATAAATGTGCGCTTTAAAATTATCTTGAATGCCTGATAAAAACCAACATTTATCTACAACGAATACACTGAACAAAAACAGATAAATATGATGATAAAGACTCATAAATGCGTTAAGTAGTCATTCATATCTAAATTTTAAAAATAGCCTCAACCGATAATCCCTGTGACCCGAGCAGATCTTTAAGTCGTTTTAATGCTTCTACCTGGATCTGGCGAACTCGTTCTCTGGTTAAACCGATCTCTTTGCCCACATTTTCAAGTGTAGAGGGTTCATATCCCAACAATCCAAAACGGCGCGCTAACACCTCTCTTTGTTTTGTATTGAGTTCATCTAACCATTTTACTACTGATTTAGACATATCCTCATCTTGAACTTTATAGTCCGGGCCGACACTATCATCATCGGCAAGCACATCGAGTAATGCCTTATCATTATCTCCACCTAATGGCGTATCAACTGAAGTGATCCTTTCATTTAGCTTTAACATGCGGCTGACATCTGAGCTGGGAATATCAAGTTTTTCAGCAATCTCTTCAGCCGTTGGCTCATGATCTAGCTTTTGTGCTAGCTCTCTGGCAGTACGCAGATAAACATTGAGCTCTTTAACCACATGGATCGGTAAACGAATCGTTCTGGTTTGATTCATTATCGCACGCTCAATAGTCTGTCTAATCCACCAAGTCGCATAGGTTGAAAAACGGAAACCTCTTTCAGGATCAAACTTTTCTACGGCTCTGATCAAGCCTAGATTCCCCTCTTCAATGAGATCCAATAGTGCTAAACCACGATTGTTATAACGACGGGCAATTTTGACGACAAGTCTTAGATTACTTTCAATCATGCGATTGCGAGATTTACCGCAGCCTTTTAAGGCTTTACGAGAAAAATAAACCTCTTCTTCCGCACTCAGTAGGGGGGAAAAACCAATTTCACTTAAATACAGCTGAGTTGCATCCAGATTTTTTTGCAAATCCCCCTGCACTTGCTGTTCAAGCTCACTTTCTTGTGCTTTATTTCCTTTGTTAATGACACTATCAGACTCGTTCTTAGACAAGTCCACTAAAGGCTCCGCTATTGCGGTACTGTTTTTACGACCCATAAAATGATCTCCCAAATTTTTCTCAAAAATTACTGCACTTTACTATCCTCCGAATGCCAAAATTGGCTCCTAAACCATTATTGTTTAGGTAAATATTTTAGTGGGTTAACAGATTTTCCATGGTAGCGGATCTCAAAATGTAGCATGACCCGATCAGTACCTGTACTACCCATTTTTGCCAGCGTTTGTCCTACTGTCACAAACTGCTTCTCTTTGACTAAGATCTTGTCAGCATGTGCGTAGGCGCTTAAGTAATCATCACTGTGTTTGATAATGACTAAGTTTCCATAGCCTCGAAGTGCACTTCCCGCATATACAACACGACCATCGGCTGCGGATTTTATAATATCACCACGATTTCCTGCAATCTTAATTCCTTTACTCCCCTGCTCTTTGGCAGAGAAAGTGCCAATCAACTTACCTTTCCTTGGCCACTGCCACCTGCTTACCTTCTTTGGTAAAGTATCAGTTGACCTGTGGATAGATTGGTTAACATCTTGTTGACTGCTTGTTACAGAGTACGCAGACTTGTGATGTTGATCAAGCGATTTTTTTGACGGTACCACTTTTATGTTTTGAACGGCAACGGGCTTACTAACAACCTGTTTATTATTAGCTTTCGGCTTTACGCGTACAACTTTCGGACTATTTTTTGACGCCTTTTTAGACTGTTGGCTATTTGTAACAGGGCGTGTCAAATTGAGGTTAAGCTTCTGGCCAGGGAAGATAGTATAGGGCTTTTTCAGGTTGTTTTTATTAGCTAATTTAATAAAATCATTGTCAGATGCCCACGCTATGGAATAGAGAGTATCACCTTGCTTTACGTGATAAGAATCAGATTTTAATGAACCTTTGTTATAAGCAGTCTTAACGGGAATATTCACGCTTGCCACAGGTGCGGGTCTATGTGACTGAAAACTGCAGCCGACTAAAAGTAGCGATAGGAAGCAAAAAAACAAACCGCCCCAATACGTCTTAAACGCAACAACCAAAAAAACACTCCTAAACTTATTTGTCGGCCACAAGCAGAACGTTATGCAAGTTCACCATTTACCAATGGAACAAACCGAACCATTTCGACCACTTCAGAACTGAAGGTATCACCATGACGGACCACTTTTAGTAATTGTTGAGACTCTTCACCAACAGGTATAACAAGCACGCCTTTATCCGCTAATTGAGTAAGCAAGGCATCAGGAAGGCTACTTGCAGCAGCCGTCACCATAATAGAATCGAACGGCCCTTTATTGGCCCAACCTTTCCAACCATCTCCATACTTGAATGAGATATTGTGAAGGTCTAGCCTCTTAAGCCGCTGTCTCGCTTGGATCTGTAAACTCTTTATACGTTCAACCGTGCATAGCTCAGGCACTAGCTGAGCTAAGATGGCAGCTTGGTAACCCGAGCCTGTACCAATTTCTAACACTCTTTTAGGCGCATTTTCCAATAATAGCTCAGTCATTCTTGCGACAATATAGGGTTGAGAGATTGTTTGTCCCTGCCCTATGGGCAATGCTGTATTTTCATAAGCTTTATGGCCAAGCGCCGCATCCAGGAACATCTCTCTTGGCGTATTAGACAAAGCCTTTAAAACATGTTCATTTTTAATTCCTGCATCAAACAAACTTCTCGCTAGATTTAACGCAGACTTTGTTGCTACCCCATTCATATCTTATCTATCCATTGTTGCATTGTTGAGATCTGATCATAAGCAGTCAAGTCTACCGTCAATGGCGTGACAGACACATAACCATTGCTCACGGCATGAAAGTCGGTACCTTCACTGGCATCTTGCTCATCGCCGGGTGGACCCAGCCAAAAGATATCACGGCCAGCGGGATCTTGAGTACGCACCATTCCTTCAGCTTTATGCCGCGCTCCCAGACGTGTCACTCTGATCCCTTTCACCTGTTCGATGGGGAGATCGGGAACATTAATATTCAAAATTTGGTCTTGTGCTATCGGTTCCTTCATTAATCCTGCAACCACTTTGCAGGCGAAATGAGCCGCTGTTTCATAGTGAATAAGCGCTGAGCCAACTAATGAAATGGCGATTGCCGGTAATCCGAGAAACCGCCCTTCCATCGCCGCAGCCACAGTACCGGAGTACAAGGTATCATCTCCTAAGTTTGCCCCGGCATTAATGCCGGATACGACCATATCCGGTTCATCGATGTACAGCTCACGAATAGCAAGATGCACACAATCAGTCGGCGTCCCGCTCACCGAGACATAACCATTACTCAAAGTATTAATACGTAGGGGGTTAGTCAAGGTCAAAGAGTTACTGGCACCCGAACAATTTCTGTCAGGTCCTACTGTCATCACCTGATAAGAAGTAGATAGCGCATCAGAAAGTGCCTTTATGCCCGGCGCCGTAACACCATCATCATTACTTACAAGGATCTTTATCATTAATTACTGGCCCTGATTTTACAATTCTATACAGACTTTAATCTATGCTTAATTGACTCGTTATTTAAGCGATAGATTCCTCTTGTCTTGCTTGCTGGCGCAATCGAAACTCACGATCATTGACATCTTCATAATCAAACAACTCCCTTAATACTGAAGTTGCAAAGCTTCCTGCAGGCAAAGCAAACTTAATGACTAAGACATTATCGCCCTCTTGTTGGTAGCTAAAATGCTGAGGTTCTAATAACAAAGGGCGCCTTTCTTGACTCAAACCCGCATGTTCCAAGCCATCGCGATCTTGTTCAAGTTCGGCCAGTACTTTAGATTCAAATTCCGCCGCCTCTCCTTGCGGTAATGCACTCCCTCTTCCCCACATTGGCGCCGATAATTGAATATCTTTCTCAGCGAGACGATTTAATAACGTTTCATCCCACTGCTCTGCAACAAAATAGCTTTTGCTCCCCGCCAGCAAAACGCTATCACCATCGAGTCTGGCTAAACCATGTTCAGCGAGCCTTGCCGATACAACTAGGTTAAATAGATAGGAGCGCACGGCAGATAGATACATACTGCTTTTTTTTCTATCTTTAACTTTACGTCCGGCAAACATCTGACGACCGAAGATCAAGTTTTTGCCATCATGACCAAACCTTTGCTCTCCAAAGTAGTTCGGCACGCCGGTTTCTTTGATCTTCTCTATTCTGGCAATCACATCTTCGATATCTGAAACCTGACGCAGTGTCAGAGTAAACCGATTCCCGGCCAATGCGCCGATCCGTAACTTCTTACCGTGTCGGCTGCTCGAAAGGATAGTGAGTTGCTCGCTGTTGAGACTAGACCAATCCGGGGTTTCCTTGCCCGGAATACGAACGCCAAACCACTGCTCGGTGACCGCATTTTTATCTTTCTGACCGGCATAGGTCACTTCTTTAGGATGAACATGAGCGAAACCCGACAGAATTTTTGCCACATCAGCGGTGTTCAGACCATCTTTGCGAATATGAAGCAGATGATGCTCACCTTCCCCCGTCGGTGCGAAGGGTAATATCTCCTGCACCATAAAGTCGCTGTTATGTGTACGAAGATCTGCTTTTGAAACAGGTTTACCGTGTAAATAATGAAGTTCAATCATGGTCGCTCTTTATCTCAATCGGATATACCGAGTGGTATTATTCAGTGTGATCAGTTAATCGGAAAGCTTGACGAGAAGCACAACGGCTTCAACAGCAATTCCCTCTTTGCGTCC
This sequence comes from Shewanella sp., assembly GCA_004195335.1. Classification (GTDB taxonomy): domain Bacteria; phylum Pseudomonadota; class Gammaproteobacteria; order Enterobacterales; family Shewanellaceae; genus Shewanella. Next base: position 3,075 of record SDWK01000138.1, on the reverse strand, counting down.
CGTAAACCCAAGTTTTTCGGTCGTTGTAGCCTTAACATTAATATTATCTGTATCTGTTTCAAAATCGAGCGCTAAAACCTGACGAATAGCCTCGATATGAGGTGCCATTTTAGGGGCTTGTGCAATGATAGTGACATCGAGGTTACCTATCGAATAGCCTTTATCCTTCGCTAACTGATAGCAATGGCGAAGTAAATGACGACTATCCGCTCCCTTAAACGCTTCATCGGTATCGGGGAAATGCTTGCCGATATCTCCAAGTGCAACGGCTCCGAGAACAGCATCTGAAATAGCATGTAACACCACGTCACCATCAGAGTGTGCAATAAGGCCTGTCTCATAGGGGATATCAACTCCGCCTAACAAGAGTGGAGATTCACCACCAAATTTATGCACATCGAAGCCATGACCTATTCGTATATTCATTTTCAATCCATATTTGCGTTCAAAATGTCCGTTGCCATACAGGCGGCTCTATATTTATACGGCGCTTGGCGAATAGACCTCTATTCCTACAAATCTAATTTTTTGGCATTCGCTAAGAATAATCCAGCCAATAATAGGTCATCCGGATGCGTGATCTTAATATTATCGACTCTTCCGTCTACCAATCCCGGCGACACGCCGGCCCACTCCATCGCGGAGGCTTCATCGGTAATGACTGCACTCTGAGCTAAAGCCTGTTCTAGGTTGTCTTTAAGCGCGGTAGCCAGAAACAACTGAGGGGTCAACGCATGCCATAACAGCTCTCGACACACGGTTTCTTTTACGGTTCCGTCAGCATTGCCACGTTTCATGGTGTCCCTAACCGGCGCCGCTAAAATTGCACCTTGTGGAAAACGTTGCCGCGATGCAATTAACTTATCTATATCACCATGAGTCAAACAGGGGCGAGCCGCATCGTGCACCATAGCCCAATAATCACCATCGAGATAATTCAAGCAAGCGAGCACTGAATCAGCCCGTTCAGAGCCGCCAACAACGGTGTGTAACTTGGGATGTAATGAAAGGGATAAGCCATTGAAAAATTGGTCTGCTGGATGAAGTGCAACAACCACAAGATCAATTTTGGGATGAGTTAACAATAATTCCAATGTTAATTCTAAAATGGTCTTATCATCAATCTGTAGGTATTGCTTGGGGATCTCGGCTCCCATTCGGCTGCCTATTCCGGCGGCGGGGACGATAGCGACAATCTTATCTTGGCTGTCATTCATTTTTGAAGGCTCATGCAATGTCTAATGGGTAAAATAATGAGGAGTTATTAGTTTGAAGCATTAAGAGATTGTCGCTGACCTCCAACAACCCGAAAAAATGTTTCCCCTTTTTTTACCATGCCTAATTCATTGCGGGCACGCTCCTCTAATGCCTCGGTACCACTGCGAAGATCGATGATCTCCTCCCGCAAGATTTGATTTCGAGCGACCAATTTAGCATTACTCGCTTGTTGGAAACCGATCTGTTCTCGCAGGTGAAACGATTCCGGTAGGCTATTAACTCCTAACCAAAGCTGGTATTGAAGTAAACCTAGTAGGACTACTAATACAAACAGGGGACGTTTCATAGCTAGTTCAATACTCACCATTGAAAATTTGACGATATTGCATGAATAATAACAAAAAAGGCCACCTAATGGTGACCTTTTCAATTTTCACAGTAATTTAATCACTTTTTGCTGTTTCAGTCATCTTAAAGGCCTATTTTAGCGCTTAAGAATCGGGGTACAAATATCACTTAACGATGATTTGTCAGCTAAAAGTAATCCGATAAATTATGCTTTACCTTTAATTTCACTGCGACCACGGTATGGTGCTTTTTCACCTAACTGCTCTTCGATACGAAGCAGTTGATTGTATTTAGCAACACGGTCACTACGACATAGAGAACCCGTCTTAATCTGACCTGCAGATGTTGCAACAGCAAGATCGGCAATCGTTGAATCTTCAGTTTCACCACTACGATGAGAGATAACCACGGTATAACCGGCATCTTTCGCCATACGAATAGCCGCTAAGGTCTCAGTCAGAGAACCGATTTGGTTGAACTTGATCAAAATTGAGTTAGCGATATTGTTATCGATACCACGCTTTAAGATCTTAGTGTTGGTAACAAACAAATCGTCACCTACAAGCTGGATCTTGTCACCCATAATTTGAGTCTGGTATGCCCAACCATCCCAATCTGACTCGTCAAGGCCATCTTCGATAGAAGCAATCGGATACTGTTCAGTCAATGATTTAAGGAAGTCTGAGAAACCATTTGCAGAGAAGACTTTGCCTTCACCGGAAAGATTATACTGACCATCTTTGTAAAATTCAGATGCTGCACAATCCAGAGCCAGTGTGACATCTTCACCTAGTTTGTAGCCCGCTTTCTCAACAGCAACCTTGATCATTGCAAGTGCATCAGCGTTAGAGGCCAAGTTAGGCGCGAAACCACCTTCGTCACCGACAGACGTGCTTAGACCTTTTTCTTGAAGTACTTTCTTCAAGCTGTGGAATATCTCAGCGCCAACTTGCAGTGCTTCGCGGAACGATTTAGCACCAACAGGCTGAACCATAAACTCTTGGATGTCCACGTTGTTATCAGCGTGCTCACCACCGTTTAAGATGTTCATCATAGGTACAGGCATAGAGTACTGACCTGGTGTACCGTTTAGCTCTGCGATATGTGCATATAAAGGCAAGCCTTTAAATGACGCTGCAGCTTTAGCCGCTGAAAGTGAGACAGCCAAAATAGCATTAGCGCCTAACTTGTCTTTGTTCTCAGTTCCGTCAAGGTCAATCATGATCTGATCGAGTTCAGCTTGATTCGTTGCATCTTTGCCCAATAGAGCATCACGGATAGGACCATTGATGTTAGCAACAGCCTTTAATACACCTTTACCCATGTAGCGAGTTTTATCGCCATCACGTAATTCTAATGCTTCACGACTACCGGTAGAAGCGCCCGATGGTGCTGCAGCCATACCGTTAAATCCACCTTCAAGGTGAACTTCAGCTTCTACTGTTGGGTTGCCACGTGAATCCATGATCTCGCGACCAATGACATTAATGATTTTAGACATAATTACCT
>SDWK01000048.1 GCA_004195335.1 Shewanella sp. | reverse complement strand
AGATGTGTATAAGAGACAGAATAAGCAGGGAATGATTCCCTGATTTAGTCTTGGGAAGCTTTTACCAATTTTACAGCCTCTTCGGGCGCAGCCAATGCCTCACGTTCGGCCTTGGACACATAGACAGGCTTATTCCCATTTCGGGGTTGGGCCTTCTTTGTCTTAGCCTTATGCTTGAGAGTGATCTTCTTTGTACGATTCATGGTGATATTTCCAAAGCCATTTTAACTGAGTTAACCCCGCCCTAGCTGTGACGGTCGGCCGCAGCTTAATCATTTTAGCTAAACCACACAATGCTAACGAAAGAAAAGTTTCACGAGTCTGGCGTAATTAACTGTTGCGAATGACGAGATAGAGGGTGCGATAACACCTGATATCACCTGCAATATACGCAGTAGAATCATCATATTAAAACGTTTCTCCCCCTTATTATAAGTAAAGCCAAAAAGCAGTTTTGATAATGAATATAAATGCCAGCATTCTGGGCCAAGTCATTTTATTCACTGCGGTATTGGTCGGTATATTAATCATGTAGATAAGACTTATTCAAAGAGCAAGCTTCGCGGCTGAAGCCACTCCTACAGTTAACCACAATTCATGAGCAGCCTGATTGTTGAATTGAAAAAAAGGCAAAACTCTCCGTTTTGCCCTTGTCAGACCGTTTGCGACTGAAGTCGCTCCTACATGATTTACTTATCACGCCAGATCATCACATCTGCTGGTTCGCCTTTCTTACGTGTGGCGCGGAACATGCCTTCGGTATTAAATGGAGTGGCAATATTGCCGCGCTGATCGATGGCAATCACACCGCCGCTACCGCCTGCAGTAATCAGGCGTTGATTGATCACCTCATCCGCTGCCTGGATAATCGATTTTTCTTGGTACTTCACCTTGGCGCAAATATCGCCCGCCACATGATAGCGAATGAAATACTCGCCGTGTCCGGTCGCCGATACCGCGCACACCCCATTTTCGGCATAAGTACCTGCGCCAATAACAGGTGAGTCACCAATACGACCATAGCGTTTCGCCGTCATGCCACCAGTCGAGGTTCCTGCCGCCAAATTGCCTTTTTTATCTAAAGCCACGGCGCCGACGGTACCGAACTTATAATCCAAATCCAAATAGTCTATTTGCGGAACACCGTTTAGTGACGCCTGATAATCGGGCGACTTAGCCTTTAATTCGGAATCCGCTTTTCTTAATTTAACTTTGGCATCTTGTAACTGCTTATAACGAGATTCAGTGTCGAAATGGTTGGCCGGCACCAGAGTAAAACCTTGGGTTAATGCAAACTCTTCGGCGCCCGCACCCGACAACATGACATGGGGCGACTGGTTCATCACAGCATCGGCAAGGTTGATGGGATTTTTGATATGTTTAACTCCGGAAACGGCACCGGCATTCATGGTCTTGCCATCCATGATCGAGGCATCCATCTCATGGGCGCCATCATAAGTATACACGGCCCCGACGCCGGCATTAAACAGCGGGCTATTTTCCATTACATTGATCGCCGCTTGAATAGCCACCACGCTATCGCCGCCCTTCTCAAGTACCTTATATCCGGCGTTGACCGCTTCGGTGAGCTTATCGCGATAGGCTTGTTGCTGTTGCGGTGTGAGTTTAGCCTTGGTAATGGTTCCTGCCCCACCGTGGATAGCAATCGAGAATGGCTTATCATCCGCCCAAACAGAAGTGGTAGACGCTGCGGCCACCAGGATCAATGCTAATAAAGTCGATTTATTTTTCACAAAAGGGTCCTTTGTTTTTTTATTTGCACTCTTTGTAACCATTTTCATCCATAATTACAATCATCAACTTGCCTGAGATCAATAATCTAGCGACAATAGAGACGCATTCGTTCATTACTAAAAAGAGTCTGAATCTTTGAAACACAGTTCATTGCGTTTATGGTCATTGAGCATCATTTTAACAGGCTATTTCCTGTGCATTTTTTCCGCACATGCCAATGACTGGTTAACATTGAAAATTAAAGGTGTCGACGGTGTTTTAACCCAAAACATCAAGGCGCATTTAGGTGCTTTGCCTAAGTCCAAGGTTCAACGCAGAGCCTTTATCTTTAATGCAGAAGACAATACTACCGCCGCCCTCCACTCTTTGGGTTTCTATCATGGTGTGATAAACGAGGAGGTCGCTCAATCTGAGGACGGCCCCTGGACACTCTCACTCTCTATCACACCCGGTGAGCCAACACGGCTACAGTGGATCGATATCAATTTCGATGGCGAAATTGTCGACGACCAGTTTATTCTCAATTGGCTTGATACGGTGACGGTCAAACCTGGCGATGTGTTAAATCACGGTACCTATGAGCAGATAAAATCACAATTGGTCACGATTGCGCTGGCTCGAGGTTATTTCGACGGTCGATATGTCAAATCGGCAATCACCATCAATCGCGATCTCAATACCGCGCAAGTAACCCTGCATTACGACTCTGGAAAACGATACCACATAGGTACAGTCAGTTTCGAAGGACACACATTAAACGATGAGCTGCTAAACGAACTGCTCCCCTTCGAAGCCAACTCTCTGTTCAGTACAGGTAAACTCAGCAGCCTGAACAGGGAACTTTTAGATACCAGTTATTTCTCCAATATCAAAGTATTGCCCCAGATCGATAAACCCCAAGGATTGGCCGTGCCTATTAGGGTTGAGCTAACCCCTAAGCCCAATCACTCTATCGAACTGGGCCTAGGTGCCGACATAGGTAACACGACCGATAACAGCATCGAACCAAGGGTTCGTGTAACCTGGCGTACCCCACAAATCAACCGTTATGGTCACTCTCAGGAAACCACGGTCGAGTGGTCACCGGATAAACCAAAATTCCTCACCACCTATACGATCCCTTTGACCCATCCGTTAGACGACCAGCTGAAAATCCGTACGGGCATGCTTAGGGATAAGTATGGCGTAACACAGGTCTATGATCCCGAGAAGAAGCAGTTCGATAACACGGGTGAGCTTGAAGGAAGTAAACGTTTATTAGGTGTGATCCGTCAGCAGAGGTTAGATAATCAGTGGCTATTCAGTTATTCAATTGAATGGATGAAAGAGTTCTACAACCAATCTGATATCGATTATGACCCCAAGCTTGTCCTATTCGGAACCAGTATCTCAAAGACGACACGTGGCGATAATAGTTTAGATCCAAAATCCGGTTTCTTTCAGCACTATAGCCTTGAATACGCCGATCCCTCTTTAGGCTCAAGCATACGCTTAACGCGGTTGCAGACAAAATATAAATGGATAAACACCTTTTTCGACAAACACAGAATCGTCTCACGCCTCGATTTGGGGGTTAACCTTGCAGCTGACGAGGATTTAGCCCTTATTCCTCCCTCCCTACGTTACTTTGCCGGTGGCGATCAAAGCATCAGGGGTTACAGTTATCAGGAGCTCGGTCCCCACCTGGATTACATCAACAGCGATGACAAACTCGCGAGGCAAGTGGTCGGTGGACGTTACCTTATGGTCGGCAGTCTGGAGTACCAATACTATGTAACACCGACCTGGCGTGTGGCTACCTTTATCGATGCAGGTAATGCCTTCGATGTTAATCAGATAGAGCCCATCGTTTCCGTCGGAGGCGGTATTCACTGGATCTCGCCTATCGGCCCGATAAAAATCGATCTGGGTATTGGTTTGAAAGAGACGGATGTGGTCGATAGGCCATGGCGCATCCATATCACTATGGGGGCGGAGCTATGACCCAGTCCACAAGAGAGACAGACAGTAGTCAACTAGAAATTCAGGCTGATGGCACTGATGCCATCGACCAAAATAGCCTTGCACGTACATTATGGAAAAGCTTTAAGGCCGTCTCCCGGACCATTATCTATCTTCCTCTGGGCATACTGATCATCCTTGCAATACTACTTGGCACTCCCTTAGGTAGTAGACTAGCGGTGAGCCTTGCCGATATTTTTGTACCCGACCTTGATATCACCTACGTTTCCGGCACGCTTAACAAGCGCCTAGAAACGACCGATGTCCACTGGAGTATGAATGGTATCGCGGTCGATGTTGACGATCTCATTTTAGATTGGCGACCCATGTGCCTGCTGAGTAAACAGTTATGTGTCAACGAACTCGCAGCAAGTAAGGTATTGGTGTCGATAGATACAGACAGGCTCGGAGATAAAAGTCTCGGTGATGAAGAAATCAATACCCTTGACCCTGTCAGCGAAATAGATCTCACATCATCGACTCTCGACAAAGGACGGTCTGATAATCAAGAGATACAACTGCCTTTTGGTATCGATCTCAAACGCGCGGATTTAGCCAATGTGAAGGTGCGTGTCAACGATATGCAATTCAATGCCTCACGCCTGCAAACGCAAGCTCAATGGCAACAGACCGGCATCAGAGCCAACTACCTGCACAGTAATGGTCTGCTGGTATCGATTCCATTATCTTCTGCTGATGAGAACGATGAAAAAGGTAAAAAGGAAAACCAAACGACTCAAGATGATGACACCCACTGGGCCATGGCACAGCTGCCTGCCGTCTTTATGCCTATACCCGTATTTGTTACCGATGCCGTGCTGCAAAAGAGTCACCTGAAACTCGGTAAGCGCGATGACTATTTCGAAAACATCACACTCGATGGTAGTTACCATAGCTTTCTGGTGAACCTCAATCAACTGCATGTTGAACATACATATGGCAACGTAGATTTAGAGGGGAGGATCACACTTAAAGATGACTATCCTATGGATATCTCTGCCACTGTCGATGCACGCAGTGTGGCCGAACTGCCCGGACTTGAGCAGCAACAGCTTTCGGTCCACGTATCTCAGGGCTTTGAAAAGTTAGCCGTGACGGCGACCGGTAAAGGTCATATCGACTTTAACTTGCAAGGTGATATCGGCCTGGCAAAGAGCAGTCTTCCCTATGAGCTTAAATTTGAGAGTAAGGCCTTAGGTTGGCCACTCGATGCACCAATTTACTCGGGAAAGTCGATAAACCTTATCAGTCACGGGGATCTCAATCGTCAGGATGTCACCCTCTTAGCCGATATCAAGACCCCATTCCATCCGATGTTAACGGTCGACACCATATTTAACCACGAGGGCGCAAAATTTGATGTCGCTCATCTTCGTCTCAAAGGAGAGTTGGGCGAGGCCGAGCTGTCAGGCAGTGCACAATATGCAGATGGGATCAGCTGGGATGCCGACATCAGCACTGTCGACTTCAAGCTGCAGCAACTCAAACTCAACCTTGAAACGCCTCTCCCCGATAGTATTATCAGTGGCCAATTTCACACCCAGGGCCAGGTTGATACCAAACGCTGGGAGGTCGGTATTGCCAACTCCGATCTGGAGGGCGACATTCAGGGCTATCCATTTCACCTCCTCGGGGATATCAAAATCGATGACAAACTGCACCTCAGTGCCGATAATTTAAAGCTCAGTGCGCTGCAGAGTAGTTTGTCCATATCCGGCAGTGCTGATGAGGCTTGGGCCGTCAATGCAAAATTGCAGATCCCGGATCTAAATCTATGGCATGCAGAGTCGTCTGGCAGTATAGATGCATTCATCAATGTCTCGGGAGCGAGCGAGCATCCACAAGTGTCCGTTTCAGCCGAGGTGTTCGAGCTGCAATTTCAACAACATAAAATCGAGCAAGCCTTAATCAAAGGGTTTTATCGACCCAAAGATAATCAGGAATTTGCTCTCTCTGTTAAGGCTAAGGAATTAAAGCTCGCGACCGTCAAGCTTGATTCCATCACCTTAGGTTTTAAAGGTGATGAAACAAATCAGAAACTGGGGTTACAAACGTTCGGTGAGCTTCAACTCAATACCAAAATATATTCAACATTCGATCCCGAGACGACTCAGCTTGAAGCCCAAATTAGAAGGCTCAACCTAAAGTCGATACTCGGTGAATGGGCGCTGAAGGCGCCTATCGATATCAGCTGGAATAATGACACACAAACCGGCTTGGTTAACGCTTTTTGCTGGCTCAACGAAAACGGTAAACTTTGTCTCGATGATCAGGCAGATCTCAGCAAAAACGGGGAAGCCAGTATCTTATTCG
>SDWK01000042.1 GCA_004195335.1 Shewanella sp. | reverse complement strand
GCCTTAAGCCCGCGGATATAGGGGCCTGCAGTCACAAGATGTAAATGTGAACAATGATCCCATGGGTAATGCAGGCCCGCAATCACGTCAACGTATTTAGAGGCCTGCCCCATCCGCTTTAAATAAGGTTTAACCAAAAAAACAGGCTTGTTTATCACAGAGACTTCTCCTACCTCGACTACGGCAGCCGTGACGTTCGGAGCAACACTAGGGTGCAATAGTGTATTCATCAATCCAAAACGTCAGTGGACCTCGATTGAATACCTTAACTACAACAAGATATGTCCTGTTTTCGATATCAAAAACCGAGTTGCCACCAGAGCTGCAAGGGTGAACGGAGCCCGCATAATCTGCCGACTCAGTGATTAACGAAAAAGGAACAGAGCCTGGTTGATTGGCTCTGTCCCCTTTTATCATTAACGCAAAGTGGTTACGCAAATGCCCGTTTCGGCATCACACCGCAGGTCATCTTGTGGCAGTGAATAGAGGTGTCCGTTGCCTGCTTTGCTTTCTAGCAAGACGCCAGCTTGTGCCATACTTTTCAATCGTTCCTGTGCTGCTTCGAAGCTTATTCCGTAGACGAATGCGATTTCCATAGGGGCCACTTTGCCGTAGCGCGAAATAAAGTCCACAATCTGGGTAGCACTTTCCACAGGTGTCCGGCGGGACAAGGGTTCGGTAACCAGCTCCTGAAACCAATACTCAAATTGCTTGTAACTTGTAAAGCTTCGCAGCATAGCTTCCCCTTCGGGTCCCCGTAGCAGATAAGTCGGAAATCCCCGCACCGCTCGCTTACGGCATTCCAAGAGATCTTCCCGGAAGGCTTTTTCTGCATTACCCTCGCTGATATCCCGGACAAAGCGGTCGACATTCAGGCCAGCCTCCCCGGCAATTTCAATCTGAACCTCGAGTCTATGTATGGCCCTGCTCTCGGCTGCGGCCCCCGAGCGAAGGCGTCGCAGATAATCTGTTGCCGCCATTTCACCCTGGAATTGAGCAGCCTTAAAGGCGATACAGGCTGGATAGGTAGAACGGTAATCGTCTTTGATGTCGAAGAAAATCTGTTCGTCCACCGGCATCTTATGCTGCTGTGATGCCTCCACCCAATGATCGGCAACCTGGCTGTACCACTGCTCACCTTCGATACCATTGGCGGGATCGCTGAAATTGCCAATGTCCTCGACCAGCCCCCCCATGATATAGGAAATCTTCACCTGCCCGGCATACACCTCCTGGATTTTTCGCAGGATAGGTTCCGAGCCCCAGCACCAGGTACAATAGGGATCGGTAAAACAAATTATCTCTACTACTGGGTTATTCGTACTCTCGCTATCAATATCTACTAGTTCGTCTCTTTTCTTTGGCATCTTCAAAATCCTCATTTCACTCAGTTGACATGCAGTGAAGTTTATCAATCGGCAAATTGGTGAACTAGATGGGAAATGCGAGTTATTCTATCCCGTCAATGGGACAATCGAAGGTATTGTCATTGCACCAAATAAACAGGTGATTTTACCAAGAGTCACCCAGGGGCTATATCCCCGGGCTCTGAAGCGAGTTTATCCGTCTCATGCCCGCTGCTAATAAAAGCGACCACTGACCATAAAATAGCGTGATCACGGAGCTAAACCTGATCCAGCCGATTACCCCACGTGTGGGATAGTGTAGTTTGATTTTACCATCTAGTTATCCAATACCCCCCTTGTTAAGATTTCTCCGTCGTTAAGCAAACATTAGGTTGGATATGAACATGGTCGAAAATAAAGTGATAGTGGTAACAGGGGCAACAGGCAATCAAGGTGGCGCGGTAGTGAAACACCTGATGAACAGTGGTTTTACTATCAAGGCGGTAAGCCGCAACCTGCAAAGCCAATCCGCGGACAGGTTACGCCAACAAGGCGTCGAAGTGGTCTATGGCGATCTGGACAAGCCGGAGACCCTTACACCAATATTGAAGGGGGCCTATGGCGTCTACTCGGTTCAGAATAACTGGACCAGTAGCATAGAGATTGAAATCGCTCAGGGGATGGTCCTGGCGGATGCGGCAAAAATGGCCGGTGTGCAGCACTTTGTCTATTCTTCGGTGGGCGGGGCAGAACGTAAAACTGGCATCCCCCACTTTGATAGCAAGCGGGAAATTGAGCGCCATATACTTAATATAGGATTGCCATATACTTTTATCAGGCCCGCTTTTTTTATCGAAAACTTTATGGCAACCGGCAGCTTTGCTTTTATCAACTGGAGTCTGTTGTCCTGGGCACTGAAAAAAAATCGCAAGCTACAAATGGTTGCCGTCGATGATATCGGCGCCTTTGCCGCCCTGGTGTTTTCCCGTCCGGCACAATACCTGGAAAAGGGAGTCGAACTGGCCGGGGATGAAAAAACATTCAAACAAATTAAGGCTATTTACACCCAGGTCATGGGCCAAAATCCGCGCTACCTGACACTACCAGCTTGGTTGTTCGCCCCAATGAGCAAAGAGATGTCGACCATGTTTACCTGGTTCAAGCAAGAAGGCTTCCAGGCGGAAATACCGAAGATTAGGGCCGCAATGCCCCAGGTTAAAGGCCTGCAACAGGCTCTGGCAGAGATTAAGCTGCCAGGCTAAAGAGGTGCTTAGCCTGCCCGTTTGCTGACATTGTGGATCATGTGATTTGCTCGACCACATGATCCACAAACAAGCGAATGTTTTGGGTTAAATATTTATGAGACTGATAGATGATGTACATATTGCCTGCTGGCATTTCGTAATCTGTCAGTATCAAGTTAAGCGAGTTACTTTCCAGATAAGGCTCAACCAGGGGCAAAGGCACCCTGGCAATGCCCAATCCGGCCACCGCAGCCTTAATTAATAAATGATTAGCATCTGTGGCATAGCGTCCATTTATCGCAATATCTACTACCTCCTCCTTGTCTATAAATTGCCAATGCTGATTTTGAAGCGAATCACCCCATAATATACCAAGATGTTGAGTCAATTCTCTGGGGTGTAGCGGTTCACCATATCGGGCAAGATAATCAGGACTGGCACAGCAGACGCTTTGCTTGGGTCCGATTCGACGCGCAACCAAATTGGAATCCTTCAGCACACCGGATCGAAAAGCGATATCAATTCTGTCATCTATCAGATCCAGCTGGTGATCTGTTACTTTCAGCTCAATTTTCACCTCTGGATACTTGGCAAGAAATTCATTGATCCAGGGTTGGGCGTATAGAGTGGCATAATCCAATGGAGAGGTAATCCGCAGGGTTCCCTTGGGCTGCAGTTGAGCCTCGGTTACCTGCAAATTGGCCTCTTCAATTCCCATAAGATGCTGTTGGCATTGCCTGAAATAGAGCGCGCCCTGATCGGTCAACGACAGCTTCCTAGTGCTTCTATGCAATAACCTCACACCCAAACTCTCTTCCAACTGCTGAACCTTGCGGCTGACCGTGGTGGACGGTATGCCGAGCAGCCTTCCCCCGCCAACAAAACTACCGGCTTCGACAACCTTAATGAAAATATTAATTTCGTTGAGATCGACCATCTATTACATCCATATACGGGGTAAGCAAACTCAATTATACCATCTATTCAGGGAATGGACTGTTCTCTAGAATATAGTTATTCCAACGAAATCAGAGAGCAGATAATGAGCCGATTTATTCAAGAAATTCGTACTGGTTCAAATCATGGACCTGTCGCCAGTTTTGTTTCCCGAGGCAATGTAACCGTATTGAACCCCTTTGTACTGTGGGATCACTTCACTATTTCCGGTTCAGATAACACTGCTGGATTTGGCTTCCATGGTCATTCAGGTGTGGCTACCATCAGCTACCCTATGATCTCGAGTATCAAGCATGAAGACACGGGGGGGCATACTGGCCATCTACTTGCGGGTGGCATACAGGTAATGTCGGCAGGTAGTGGCGTCTTGCATAAAGAAACCGTTTATCCCGATGCAGGTAAAGCAGAAGCATTTCAATTGTGGACACTACTGCCAGCGGCTGACATTGAAATGGGCCCCGTCACATATTCTGCCGCTCAGAGTGATGCGTTACCCGAGGTGGAAAAACTCGAAAGTCGAACTAAAGTTCTTGTAGGGGAGCATCAAGGGGTGTGCAGCCCAGTACAACATTCCGTTGCCATGACCTATCTCCATGTAAACCTGAAATCGAAATCTAAGTGGCAACATCAGGTTGCCAAAGGGCAGACAACAGCGTTTATTTATCTGCGTTCTGGCCAGTTGACGATAGGTACAACTCATTTATCCGCAGGTGAAATGGGGATATTTAACGCCAGTGACAACGAGATCCTGGTTAGTACCACGAACAATGCCGCTGAGTTCTTGTTGGTTACGGGAAAACCATTAGTACAACCGATTATCAGTACAGGGCCATCGGTACACTCAAGTCGACACAATGCAATACTCGGCTATCATCAAATAAATAAGCTTCAAATGCAATTAACGCATTAACTGCCAGTAATCGAAATAGCACAACCACAACCAAAGAGAGAGATAAAATGAATCACACTATGCTTAAACCAGAAGAGTTTACTCCAGAAAATTCAGCGATGTTATTGATTGATCATCAAGTTGGCACCATGGGTTGGGTTAAGTCTGCGGACTTGGAAGAGATAAAAAGACATACGATTGCATTAGCACGGGCAGCGAATGAAACGGGCATGCCCTTGATTCTCACTTCGAGTATGGAAGATCAAGCCCAAGGCCCCTTGTTTGAGGAATTACAGCAAGCGGTACCAGAAGCGTTTGAAAAACGCGTCCAGCGTGCGGGTGTTGTCGATGCGATGAAAGATCCAAATTTTGCCGCCGCAGTTAAAGCAACTGGACGTAAAAACCTGATCATTGCGGGTATTACAACTGACGTTTGCGTCGTTTATCCAGCCATCACGTCTGTGTTGGAAGGGTATAATGTACAAGTCGTTGTTGATGGCTCTGGCTCACCAAGCAAAATAGCCGATGATACGGCGCTGCGCCGCATGGAATCCCATGGTGTCACGCTCACCACAACCAATCAGTTGATAGCGGAACTCGCACAGGACTGGAGTAGTGAGCATGGTCAAAAACTCATGCAGGTACTGTTTGAAGAAATTCTGTCAAAGTTGCACGAATAGCTGCACGAATAGCTGCACGAATAGCTGCACGATATCTAAGAATGGCGTAGTGTTTACAACGCCATTCTTAGAGACGACCATTAGTTAGAGAAAGCGCTCCACCACATTTTATTTACAGGGCTTTGGCGGAAGCTTATTCACATCAGGCTTGTAATAGCGAACCACGAAATAATAAGGCTCGCCTGCATTCACAGGCATCCAGTAAGTTCCGTTCATAGGGTCGTCAATGCTAAAGGTAACAGTGATATTTCCGTTAGCATCTGGTTTGGTATTGTATGCGTTAAAAAGGTCATTTTTATCTTCAATGGTGTTGCGTGTCAGGGCGCTATAACGGGTTACCGACCAGAACAGATCAACCCCTTCTGGCTTATACGGATAAACAAATACTTCGGGGTTGTCACCGTTTAAAACCTCATTTTTACAATTTGTGAAATAAGGTTTGTAAAATGCGTGATGAATGGGAAATCCAAGATGCCCTACTATGGCAGCGGCTCTATAGAGCGGATCATTTGAGTGAGGCTCTTTGCTATCGATTGGGCCGAACATACCAGTGTTACCTGTCACGCTGAATTGGGGTGCGATCTCTCCGATGTACTTGCTTACACGAAGATAATCCTCGAGGTTAAACCCAATAGCAGACTCTAATAGTTTTTTATTCTGGGGATAAACGTCGTGGGTTTCTATGGTATGTGTAATGTAATTATCGATGCTAAGCTCTTTGCTTGTTCCTGTCAGTACTATCGCATCCTGGATGAGATAGACGTTTTCCAAATCCTCAGGCGTTCTTACCTGAACCCGAATGAAGAGATGAGGATAATCCCCAGGGCATTCAATCACAGTAGCACCTTCAGGAACTTCCATATCTAAGCCAATGCGTACAAAAGTGAACTTACCCTTTGGGTGAATCTTTTCATAAATTGTATAATGTTCCTGGTCGGTAACATGGATGGAGTAATATCTTCCGTCTGTTATTTCAGGATACTCT
>SDWK01000040.1 GCA_004195335.1 Shewanella sp. | reverse complement strand
TGGTCGCGCTTGAGATAAATTAAAGCAATCGCATAAGACTCGGACGGGAAATAACTTTCCCTTCCGATGTGATGGCAACCACCCACTGAAAATGGTCGCTTTAACCATTGATTAAACTCAGTGAAGTGAAGCTAAGCTTAGACTCTAAACAGCTTAGGCTAGCACTTTACAAACCACCCAAAGTCAGTTTGGCTGGGTCTAACAGCTTCTCAAGTTCTTCACGTGAAATATCCGTTTCCTCCTCGGCGACATCCAATACCGCTCGACCCTCTTTATAGGCTTTCTTAGCAATTTCAGCGGCTTTGGCGTAGCCAATAATGGGATTCAAGGCGGTCACTAAGATGGGATTTCGCGCCAATGCTTTCTGCAACTGTTCCTCATTGACGGTAAAGGTGGCTATAGCTTTGTCTGCCAGTAGATAGCTAACATTGGCGAGTAAATTGATGCTAGATAGCAAGTTATCGGCGATCAGAGGCAGCATGACATTTAATTCAAAGTTACCCGCCTGACCAGCAATAGTGATGGCGCTATCATTACCAATGACTTGCGCAGCAACCATAGTGGTAGCTTCCGGGATCACTGGATTCACTTTACCCGGCATGATTGATGAACCCGGCTGCAGGGCTTGCAACTCAATCTCACCCAAGCCAGCTAAAGGCCCGGAATTCATCCAGCGTAGATCATTAGCTATCTTCATCATAGAGACGGCCGTGGCTTTCAGCTGTCCCGATAATGAAACGGCAATATCTTGAGTGCCTATATGACTGAAAAAATTGCGTGCAGGCGTAAATGTAAGACCCGTTGCCTCACTGAGCAGGCGATTAAACTCGGCCGCGAAATCCTCATGGGCATTAATGCCCGTCCCCACCGCAGTCCCTCCCTGAGCGAGGCTGTGTAACTTAGGTCTAATTCCATCAATCAGTTCGATATTTTGCTCTATCTGGCTAGCCCAACTCAACAGACTCTGGCTCATACGCACCGGCATCGCATCCATCAGATGAGTGCGGCCCGTCTTAACATGATGATCGACCTCATGGGCTTTATGTTTAATCACTTTCAGCAGATGCTTCAGCGCCGGTAAAAGATGCCCATTCAGCTCCATCGCTGCGCTGATATGAATACAGGATGGAATAATATCATTGCTGCTTTGACCATAATTTACATGGTCATTGGCATCTATTGCTTGGCTCGCAATTTTAGACGCTAAAGTGGCTAATACTTCGTTAGCATTCATGTTCGAGCTAGTACCCGAGCCAGTTTGAAACACATCGACAGGGAAATGTTGCATCATATTCTGCTCGTTAAGCAGCTGACTCACCGCATCAGAGATAGCATCGGCCATATCTTGTGGTAACAGGGCTAATTTGGCATTTGCTTGAGCCGCAGCCGATTTAGCGATGAGTAAGGCTCGAATAAATGCCTTAGGCATAGTCCTGCCACTGATCGGAAAGTTATTCACCGCGCGCTGTGTTTGGGCGCCATAGAGCGCTGAAGCTGGAACCTGAAGCTCTCCCATGCTGTCTCTTTCACTACGAGTTGTCATTATCTTCATCCTATATTCAATATTGGATCAATGGGCTAAACCTGATTTAAAAATTGGCTCATCACTCTACGTTCATAAGAAAACGGTTCGAGATACAGCTTCTGTACATCGGTTTCTACCAACCTAGAGAGTGCTCTCAGGGGCTTATAGATGTTATCTAATAACCATAAACGCCAGAGTCCCTCCAACATGTCATCAGATAAAGTATCGAGCAACAACCTGAACTCCGCCACATAAAGAGCCCAGCTTCTCGCTTACATTGACCCATCATCGCCTCCGCCATAGAAAACCTGACCAGCATCAGACTGGGATTATAGACCTCTTCACCATGATGAACTTTGGGATAAAACGAGTTACAAAGCATAGTGACTAACCCCAATCGAAGAGAAACCTTTCTTGTAAACCACCCAGTGTAGATGCGGCTGTGGACGTTGGTGGCATGGCGAGGTTTCACATAGTGAAACTCTCCGAGCGAGAGATAAGGATATCGAACGGGCATTTAAACATGGAGGTTGTTTGCTGTCGTAGAGCCCACCGGGCCGAAAATGTTCCCTACATTTTACGGCATTCCCACCATCCATGACGGTCAGATGTACTTGCAACTATATCCATATCTAACAGCCAGTTCAGCATCCGTGCTTCTCGTTCGTAGCACGAAGCTTCGCTTCACTCACCGTGCCACAGAAGTATCTACACATAAGCACGCAGCAAGCGATAGGTTACAAGGAAGGTTCGACCTTCAACAAACCAACCCAATACCCACTCACCAGACGCTAAATCAGCAAATGTAATCAACCTTCATTCGAAGGCATCACTGTTATGGTGTCACGATATTGAACACGCCTTTAGGCTTATCGAGCAGCCTGAAGAAGCTGACTAAATCTAACTTACTCCCCTCAATATTCAGCTCATCTGAAAATAGAATATCCGCAGCGCCGGCACTACCTATGATGATATCGATAAAGAGTTCATGGCTGATATTCAGTGTCGCGTTGGCAGCTGGGGTTTTCGGTGCTTTTCGATGATGTAAGACCGAATTCTTCAGCTCCAGAACATAGTTATCGCCCAGATCGGTGAAGTGAATATTGAGCAGAAGCTCCTCACCAAAGGCGTCAGGACCTATTACCCGTGACGCCATAGATTGCAGGAAGTTATCTACCGGCGATCGCAGTAAGATCTGTTTCATCGACGCCAGATCGATCCCTTTTTCGGGGCTACCATGGCGCAGCTCATAGGCCGCAGACAGATATACATCTCGCCAGGGGGCCGATTCAGACTGGTAACCCAGCTGATCATAGGTGTTCGCCAATAAGGCTTTCGCCGCACGATTGTCGCTACTTGCAAACACTAAGTGATTTAGCAACTCAGCAGCCCAGCGATAACTCCCTTCTGAATACGCCGCTTCTGCGTGCTTTAACACAGCATCTGCGCCTCCCATAACCGCGACATACTTAACTGCGGCACTTTCCTGGGGCAGAGGGTCTAAATTCACAGGATTAGCATCATACCAACCTAAATAAGCTTGGTAGACGGCTTTAGCATTATGCTTGGCGGTACCATAGTAGCCGCGACTCGCAAACGTTGTCGACAGTGATGGCGGCATCTGGATCTGCTCGGCTATCTCATTGGGGGTTAAGCCCCCATTGAGCATACGTACCGATTGATCATGGATATATTGATAGGTATCACGCTGTTTCTCTAGGAAATCGCCAATCGCTTCCTCTCCCCATATGGGCCAATGATGGCTGCCAAAATAAACCTTAGCCTCTCTTTGACTCATTAACGCCTCATCGATCGAGCGGCTCCACTGCAGAGCATCTCTCACCTTCGCTCCTCTTAGGGTATAGAGATTATGCATGGTCTTAGACACCAGTTCTGCGCCACAATATGCTTGTTGCTCGGGCAGATAGAAGGTAAATTCGGCCGGGGCTTCTGAGCCTGACACAATTTGAAAATCGAATTGAACACCATCAATTAAGTGCGTCTCATCAGTTTCAACCGAGATCGTCGGCGCCAAAATGCCAAAGGTACCAAAAGCTGGCTCCTTACCTAAACCTGAGTCGATATGTCCCCTCTCATTTCGTGGCAGGCGCTTACCATACATATACATGGCGCGGCGGCTCATGGCCGTTCCCGCCATCACATTCTCACTCGTTGCCTCATGCATAAACCCTGCAGGCGCCACAATATCCATATCGCTGAGATCGGCCTGATCAGGCTCTGCCGACAGACCTAATGCACCACCAAAATGATCCATATGGCTATGGGTAAACACGATCGCGGAAACGGGCCTTTTTCCCAGCTGTTTATTCACAAACTCGAGGGCAACGCTCGCCGTTTCTGCCGTCGTCAGCGGATCGACCACTATCCAACCGGTTTTCCCTTCGATGATCGTCATGTTAGCCAGGTCGAAACCACGGATCTGGTAGACCCCTTTGGTCACTTCGAATAACCCGTGAATATTGTTAAGACTGGCTTGTCGCCACAGACTTGGATTGACGCTCACAGGCGCATCGCCATGGATGAAGTCATAGCCGGGCATATCCCAGATGGTGTTCCCAAAACCGGTTTTGACCCTTAAGGCCGGGAGCTTAGCGATAAAACCACGGTTAGCATCGACAAAATCTTGTTGGTTATCGAAAGGAAGCTCAGTTAACAGGGCCGCATTCGCATTCTTTGTATGTGCCGTTGCTGGTGTAAAACCATATGCATCGACGGCATCAAGTTCTGATCTGGCTTCTGCCGCGGTACTAGCAGGATCGGGCTGGCAGGCCGTGAGCAGCAACCCCATCATAATGGCGATATACAGGCCCTGCTTTTTATGGGGGGGATTAGGGTCTTGAATAAGACGCTTAACAGCCGTTAAACGATAGAATTTATGCATATGACTTGGCTCTGTAGATAACAATGACTACAAACTATTACAGTTCCGCAACATCAAGGTTATCATTTTCCGCCAATTTAGCGCTAGCGGTAAGGGAGTGAGATAAGATGATTGAAAGGCTCTTGATATAAAAGCCTGAGCTAACGCCATTACACCTTCTGTCGGTGGGGCTGCTGGCGATACTGACTCGGGCTTATCCCATACCAGCGATGAAATACTCGAGTGAAATTACTCAGACTGGTATAACCTAACTTATCAGAGACTTGAGTTATTGAAGCGTCACTATTAACCAGATAATAATGGGCTAGTTCCTTACGCTTCTCCTGCAATATAGTCCGAAAACTCGTGCCTTCTTGATTGAGATATCGACTCAGGGTCCGTTCACTCAAGTTATACATTTGCGCGGCTTTAAGTACGCAAGGGTCGCCATCAACCAGCATGGCATGTACCGCTTGACTGGTTTTTTCATGCCAGCTTAGGACCTGCATCTTTTCCAGGTATTGGCGAACCGCAAGCTCATTCTTCTCGGCTAACTCAGGATCTCCCATCACAGTGGCTTTCTCAAGCATGCTTCTGTCCATCCATAAACAGTTAACGAGTTTTTCGAATGAAACAGGGCAATTAAAACAAGTTTGCCAAGGCGTTTCATCCACCGGAGACTCACGGATAAGCTCCACGGCTTGAATAAAATTCGAATGGCCAATCATCAGCTCTCCATGGTGCATCAAGGTAGCAAAAAATGCATCTATCGCCATCTCACTGATCTCGACCCCATTAAGCGGCGTGATGGTAAATCCTATCTGCTGCGGCGTTCTTTGAAGCTTTATGCTGGCAGAGTTACTCACCAGGGCGTAGTAATCGGGAAGACGTTCAAATGCATCCGCCAAAGTTTCGGACGTCATCATCAACAATCCCAACGATCTGAAGTGCATCGGATAAGCATAGCGTCCCACCGTCAGGCCAAACGCAGGCGATTGAGTAGCACTTTCAACCGCTTCCCAAAATTGGGTCATACTTTCTATAGGGATACGAGAATCCGGCTCATTTTCGATTTTTGATAATGATAAGCCTGCGTCTTCAAACACACTCTCAGAATCAATTCCCGATGCTCTCAACGCTCTGGCGACGGCTAATGCCCAGGCAGCGATAGTCGTGTATTTAGCTGTTGTCTGCATACATTTTATCCACCGATTAAGGCCCGTTGCTATTGATGTTAGCAATCAATATTAGATATCAATATAGGGGGAGTAATATCAAAAGTATCGATAGCAGAGACACACTGCCGATTGTTATTCATCAGTTAAAATCTCAATTTTGTACCGGCAATTCAAGCCATATTACCCAACCCACGAAATTTTCATTCTAATTTCACCAATACTCACTTGGTCATTTTGTCTCGTCACGAGAATTTTTACCATGGACGATGGCCGTCATCAATACAAGAGCAACCAACTATAGCCCAATAAAAGTCAAAACAGGCCTGTAATTTCCCGAAATCGATTAACAACATCCCAAGTGATGCGAAGAATCATGGCTATGAAGTATTAGATATTAGCCAGCAAGGGGGCATGCTGCGTTATTTGAACAGGAGATAATCATTATATTTAAAAAACATATCTCAGTTAATAAAAAAACCTAAGTGATACATGCTCAATTTGTAGGTTCATTACTCCGG
>SDWK01000034.1 GCA_004195335.1 Shewanella sp. | reverse complement strand
ATGTAGGAGGTAGAGCGAAGCAGGATGCCAGAGCCGAGGAGCAATTAATGACCTTGCCTCAGAAGCGCTAAATTCTCGCTGAGCGATCACATCTTTATAGCGATTGGTACATCAATTGCCCGCTGTCTCCTATACTTATTTCAGATTAGGAGACATGCCAATGTTAAAACTGAATATTCGCCGCAAAGTGGTCTTAACGACCTTAGTTTCCGTAGTACTTTCTATACTGGTCATCAGTGTTTATTCCCTCAGTACCAGCCGTAGTATTATCCTCGAAAGTACCCTGGAAAGAGAGTTGCCAGCTGTCTTAGGCGAGGTGGCTAATGACATCCATGCTCAACTGCTGATGCCGATAACCATCAGTAAGGTAATGGCCCATAACATCGATTATCAGGATGTGATTCGTCAGGGAGACACTCCTGATACCCATGAGCGCATCATCAATTACCTCACCAATATCCAGCAAAAGTTTGACACCATCACCGCCTTTCTGGTCTCAGGCAATAGCGGTCGCTATTTCATCCCTGGTGGCATACTGAAAACCATCTCCGAGTCCGACTCGAGTGACCAGTGGTTTTACAACTTTATGAAGAGTGGCAAACAGTACTCTCTCAGTTTAGATGTCGATGAGTCGAATCAGATCCCGACGCTGTTTATTAACTACTTAATGACGATTGACGGTAAACCCAGTGCAGTGGCCGGTGTGGGCCTGTCGCTTTCGAGTCTGGCCACCAGCATTAAACAGTACCATATTGGCACCCATGGTCAGGTCTTTCTGGTCGATGGCAGCGGTGCCATCAAGATCCACCCCGACAGCAGTTATAGCGGCAAGCAGTTGAGTAGTTTAGGTGAGATAGATACTGAATCACTCTTTAAAGAGCAGGATTTCGCCACCACTGAGTATTCCGATAATGGCAAAGAGATGTTGGTCGCCAGTCGATATCTGCCCGATATCGGTTGGTACCTTATCGCTCAGATCCCCCGGGAAGAGATTTTTGGTACCTTAGACGATGCCACCTGGTCTGTGGTTATTATGGGCATCGTTATCGCACTCTTCTTTATGGCCGTCAGCATGTGGCTGATTAACCACCTACTCTCTCCCTTTGGGGAGCTGGCCAAGATGCTTAAAGCCATTGGCGAGGGCGAAGGCGATCTTACACTCAGACTCGACGACTCCCGTCAGGATGAGACCGGTAACATGGCACAGGGATATAATCACTTCGTCGACTATCTCAGCCGCACCCTGCAAAGTGTATCGGCGACAGGAAGTGACCTCTTTGAGGCCGTCGATCGTATCGATAACCAAGCTAAACATATGGAGCATGAGATAAACGAACAGGTGAGCAAGATAGAACAGATAGCCACCGCAATTCATGAGATGGGAATGACAGCCGAGGAGATAGCCGGCAGTGCCAACAACGCGGCAGATAATGCCTTAGTCGCCGAAGAAGCGGTGGTACAGGGTCATCATTCCGTTCAAAAAACCATTACCAGTGTGGCGACCATGAGCGAGCAACTCCAAAAGACCAGCTCGACCATCAGCCAATTGGCGCAAGACGCAAACTCTATCGATACTGTCCTCGAAGTTATCCGCGGAGTCTCTGAACAGACCAATCTATTAGCACTCAACGCCGCTATCGAGGCCGCCCGAGCAGGAGAGCAGGGACGAGGGTTTGCCGTGGTTGCCGATGAGGTCAGAACGTTAGCCTCACGCAGTCATGCCTCAACCGAAGAGATCCGTAATATTATCGAGCAACTGCAGGAAAGAACCAATGAAGCAGTCAAAGCGATAGAACAAAGCACTGAGTTGTGCACAAACAGTCAGCTAGAAGCAACCTCTTCCGGTGAGCATCTGCAAAGCATCTCTGACAATATTAAGGCGATGAACGAGATGAGCGTACAGATCGCCACGGCTACTGGCGAGCAATCTAACGTCGTTGGTGAGATCAATCCCCATGTCACCTCCATCGCCGATATCTCCAGGACAAGTAGTCAGGTCGTGCAACAAACATCGGTCGATTGCAGCGATCTCAGAGAGATGGCGGTTCAACTCAACGAGCTGGTGTCACGCTTTAAGTTTTAAGTTTTAAGTTTTGAAGGTTCCAGCTTCTTAGTTTCAGGAGCTGGAACCCTATCTTCCCCCCAGAGATTTCGCCTTGGAGTCTCATAAATACAGACAAATCAGATAATATTCATTCATATCCACTCATATTCCACTTCATATTTTTACAGGAATACTAAAGAATAGTCTTCGTTGCTGGCAGCCCACGCTTATTAAAATACTCACAAGGAATCGAGCATGACATTAGGAAAACAAATTAAGCATTTCAGAACAGAAAGAGGCTTTAGCCAGCCGGAACTCGCTGAGCTTGCCGGTATAGAGCAATCTTATCTATCTAAACTGGAGAACGGTAAGTCAGTTCCATCGAACGACATATTCAGACAGTTACTGGCTGCTCTGTCACTCAGCACTCAAGAGTTTATCGAGGCTCTCGATACCGATAAGCATAAACAGCAACTCAACTTAATACCCGATATCGAACTCTTACTAGCACAAAAAAATAAGATGAATGTGCAAAACCTGCGTCGTTATCTCTACATTTCCGGCATATTACTCATCATAGGTGTCACCCTATTTTATACTGGTTCGAGTAAGCAACTATTTAATGAGACCCGCTATCAGTATCAGTCCCACGGGCTGGTTATGATTGATGAACCCGATGATATCTTCTCATCCTGGCGTCACCGTATCGATACCGATGGTGAAGCTGGTAGGGCCTTAATGAAGGAGAGGCGGCTGGAGATGGAAAACCGCAGAGACAACAGCTTCCTGTTAACCACGGAAAATAGAGGGCCAGAATTCACCATGGTGCTGGAAAACGGAAAACGGCACTACTTCTTCGATAACGAGGAGCGGATACCCAAACCTGTCAACGCCTGGCTACAGATACTTGGCGTCTTGCTGGTCACTTCGGGGCTTATCGGCTTCGTACTCGAAAAGCGATTTAACAAATTGTAGAGCCGTAACTAACACGAACATGAGCAGCGCCTAGGTTCTCGTTTGCCAGATTCTAGGAGCTATCATCTAGAGCCTTACTTTCTTTAGGGCTTAAAGACGCCTATCACATCGCCGGTGGCTTGCTTCGCCACCTTTTCATCGGTCTGCTGCTCACTGTAATCACAGTCGATACACTCCACTGTTTCGACACCGTTAACTTTAAACAAGACGATGCTATCCATCGCCTTACATTTAGGACACTTAGCACCGGCAACAAAACGTCTCTTCACTCTAGCTTCAGCCACTTAATTCTCAACCTTCGATTAGGGTCACAGTTCAATAGACCTCTATTTTGCCACAAACAAAGCAAAATCGCCGTATTGTTCGGCATTTTTACCCTATTGGTTGCGCAGTTTGTGGCTCAGTTTGTGGTAATGATGACCATTTGTGGGATATCATCTGCCCAATAGTTTCTCGATCATCATCAAGTTGTACTCCATGATATCCATCAATCAAGCACAATTGATCCGCGGCAGTAAAACGCTTCTGGATGAAACCTCTCTCACTATCTATCCGGGCCACAAAGTGGGCTTAGTCGGTGCTAACGGCACCGGGAAATCGTCATTGCTCGCGTTAATATTAGGGAAAATAAGCTTAGATAAAGGTGATATTAGCCTACCCAGTGGCTGGCAAATAGCCACAGTTGCTCAGGAAACGCCAGCCCTTGAGGTAACGGCGATCGATTGTGTTATCGATGGTGATGTCGAATATCGCGAGCTTGAAAGGCAGCTTCACCAAGCTCAAGCCGATAATGATGGTCATGCCATTGCTATCCTGCACGGTAAAATTGATGCTATTGGCGGTTATGCCATTCGCTCGCGTGCGGCCAGTCTGTTAGCAGGTCTGGGATTCGGTGAAGCAGAGCAATCCAATCCGGTTAAGAGTTTTTCAGGTGGTTGGCGTATGCGCCTCAACCTGGCTCAGGCGCTGTTGTGCCGCTCAGATCTGCTATTACTCGATGAGCCCACCAACCACCTTGACTTAGATACCATGTATTGGCTCGAAGGCTGGATTAAAGCTTATCAAGGAACGCTCATCTTGATCAGCCACGACAGAGACTTTATCGATGGCATCGTCACTGAGATCATTCATGTCGAAAACCATAAGCTTAACTACTACAAAGGCAACTATACCGCCTTCGAGCGGATCCGTGCCGAACGCATGGCGCAACAGCAGGTAGCCTTCGAACGTCAGCAGAAAGAACGAGCTCATATGCAGACCTTCGTCGATAGGTTCCGCTATAAGGCCAGTAAAGCGAAACAAGCGCAGAGTCGCCTCAAGGCGTTAGAGCGCATGGCAGAACTGTTACCGTCTCAAGCTGACAGTCAATTTCATATGGCATTTCTTGAGCCAGAAACACTGCCAAACCCGCTTGTCACCATGGAAAATGTGTCTGTAGGGTATGGCGACACAGAGATCTTAAAAAGTGTGCAATTGAATTTGGTTCCGGGGGCTCGTATCGGCCTGCTCGGACGTAACGGTGCGGGTAAATCGACACTCATTAAATTGCTCTCTGAAGAACTCTCTCCGATGAAGGGAAAGTATGAGACAAACCCGGGCCTGAACATCGGCTATTTCGCTCAACATCAACTCGAGAGCCTTCGCCTTGATGACACACCACTTCAGCACCTGTCACGGCTGGCCCCGACGACACGAGAACAGGAGCTGCGAAACTTCCTCGGGTGTTATGGCTTCAATGGTGACATGGTGTTATCCCCCGTCCGTCCTTTTTCAGGCGGAGAGAAAGCGCGCTTAGTATTGGCATTATTGGTATGGCAACGCCCTAACCTTCTGCTTCTCGATGAGCCAACCAACCATCTGGATCTGGAGATGCGCCATGCTCTGACGATGGCCCTGCAATCGTTCGAGGGGGCGATGATTATCGTATCCCACGATAGACATCTACTCAGGCTCAGTTGTAGCGATTACTATCTGGTCGACGATGGTCAAGTACGCAGTTTCGATGGCGATCTCGATGATTATCATCTGTGGCTTCTCGATGCAGCCAAGGCAGCAAACAGAGAGGAGGCCAGCCTAGAGGCTAAACCTGCTCAGGATAAGAAGCTACAAAAACGCTTAGAGGCCGAGTTGCGCCAAAAACTATCGCCTCTGCGTAAAATTCAGATAAAAATGGAAAAAGAACAGCAGAAGTCGAGTTCCCGCTTATCAGAGCTCGAAGAGATGCTGGCCGACATGAGTTTGTATGAGGCCGAAAATAAAGCGAAATTAACTCAAGTCTTAAATGAAAGAACTCTGCTCACTCAAGCGTTAGAAGAGAGTGAGATGGAATGGTTAGAGGTTCAGGAGTCTATCGAAGAGATTGAACAAGAAGTTCGTTCAGCATTCTAATACTAACTCAGACTATAGCGGTGTTCCTATCTGGGATAGAACATCGCCAAGACAAAAATGCATAAGGAAACGCGTTAAATGACCTATTTAAATCAGTTTGATCTCTCTCTTTGGCTAATGTGTGACAGCTATTACCAGCAGCATCAAACGCTCTGTCTTCAGCTTCAAGACGAACACCAAGTCAATGTGAACTTACTCTTGCTTTCATTATGGTTAGACAAACAGGGCTACCTGTTAACTCCAACTGATTGGTCACAGATAAAAGATGAGGTCCATCACTGGGAAGAGCGGGTTTTATTACCTTACAGAAAATTGCGTAAACTGAGTAAAAACGGTTTAATCGAGGCAGAGTATCAACAGATGCTTGAAGTCGAACTGATGTTGGAACGAAAATCTCAGGCGTTAATTTTACATAAGCTTAGACAGCTCCCCCATGAAGGCACATCTTCAAATCTGAATGTCTTTCTGAACCTGTATCGACTTGACGCGAGTGAATATCAGCAGCTGGCAGCCTAGCTTGAAAAGTAAGCACCTTCCTCAACAGGAGTGAAAAATCACTCCTGTTCTTTTGCGCTAGGCCTTCGAAGAGGTTATACCAATCAGTATAAAGATGTGATCGCTCAGCGAGAATTTAGCGCTTCTGAGGCAAGGCAACGAGTGAAGAACATAGTTATTCTACGTTTAAGCTCGTTAACACAGCA
>SDWK01000023.1 GCA_004195335.1 Shewanella sp. | reverse complement strand
TGAGACATGTGCATATTTGCAAAGCAATCCAGAACAGCATTGGAAATATAGAAAGCTCAAAAACATGTACTGTAATGCTGCTATCTCCTTTGAACCAAAGATAGCGAGCATTGAGTGGTCAGATAAACCCTCTCCTCTTCAAACTTCACGAAGTAAATGTAATCTTTCGATTCTCGAGTTTATGGAGAAAAGCTCACAAGCCAACCTTCATAGCCGTAATGAAAGTTGTAATGCGTATAAGGCATTAAAGGGTAAGTGATTCTGGGCCAAAACTGCGACAAAGCGGGATGCATTAATGAAGGTTAATGCACAGGATAAAATGGTTGGCAAACAACGCCGCAAAGGGGCTACAGGGTCTTGCGTTTTGCCCCGATCTCACCCAGCTGCTGACCTTTATCTATCCGGTTGGCTCTAGAAAGGCAAAAGAAAAGACCCCTTCTGTTTCTGGTTACTTCAATACGTCTTAAGGCATTAATTACTTTCAGATCTGCACTTAAATGCCATTGCATTTCAAGAAGATCAATACAAATTCACATTCAAGAGTTAGCTCCCGACTAATCATGCCGCCTAATACGTATTAATACCAGAACAGATCATCAGATGTCAGAAACCCCTCTAAACGAGGTTTATCAATAGCTATTGCAGTTTTTAGCTGTTGGAAAAAGATTAACAATGACCTACAAAAACTCAATCATTTGGATTATACGAACCGAAGCACGCTCTAAACAGCACTTGCAGCAGTGATAAATTCCCCTTGACGCTGCTGATCTTGGTCGGCACCTCCCCCTTGGGATAACGCCGCGTGGTAGGTAGCTCGAGACAACGATAACCAAGTTTAGGTGCGCGATAGGATAGGTACGCAAGTAGTTCATAAGTCATGAACAGATCACGAAACAGCGCGATCTTGGTGTCTAGGAGCATTTTCCGGCTGTAGGCACGGAAGCCCTGGGTCGTGTCTGTCCATCTAAAACCGGAGAACAGACTCAGCATCGGCGCATGAATAAAACGGATAGCAAAGTCACGAGATTTTGGCGTGTTTTCTGCCACACCTCCTGCAATAAAACGCGAAGCCTGGACAAAATCTACGCCCTGTTTTAGTGCATCAATAAAGCGGCGTATCGCTTCAGGATCATCTTTGTCGTTACCATCGATGCTGACAATACCTTCATAACCCTGATCAAGCGCAAACGCGTAGCCGCAACGCAGCTGCGCACTCAATTTACCCGGCCCCGTCTTCACCAGCAGTCCGCGTACGCCTTGCTGCTGTAGAGGTTCCAACCCAAGAGAGCCATCGGTGCTGCCACCATCGATGATAATAATATCTGCTATCCCGTCAATATTGAGAGCCGCCATTTTAGACAGTTGGCTGCTGATGCGCTCACCTTCGTTGATGACCGGAATCATGACGCACCACGGGTGCTTTCGACCCACCCAGAGCCGCGTATCAAAAGTGGGGACTTGCCAGTCAGCACGAGCTTCAGGCGAGATGTTCGGAAGCATATTCATCTTAGTCATACGCATCAGGCCACTCGAACCGTAATCAACACAACGCCGGCGATAACCAGCACGATGCCGGCGCCAGTCGTCCAGTAAAACGACTCTCGAAAAATCACTATCGAGAACACGGCAACGGTTGCAACTGCACCCGCGGTCAGAATGGGATGCGCCACATTGAGCGGCAAGCGTGCTAACGCTGCGGCATAAAGCAAAAAGGCACCGCCATATAACCCCAGCCCCAACCAGAACGGCCAGTTGGTTAAAGCTGACACGGGGTCGCTAAAGGATGGGAATTTACGTGGTGGCATCATGGCCATCTTGATCAAAACACTGGCCGATGCGTTTGAGGCAATACCGAGAATAAGAATAAGCCATTTCATTGTGTTAACTCAGTCAAGTAATCAATTACTAAGATGATTTATTAATCACCTCTATAGACCCATTTTTGCGTTTAATAATTGCTCTGTAGTATCTGGGAAGATCAGAAAAAGCCCCGTTAGCTTCTAAATAAACCACGGCGCAGCTATTTCTTCCTCGCCCTAGTTCTTCTGCCTGTTGGAACGTCTTATACTCAAAGATGCCCCTATGTAAAATTAGGTTTGCATATCCACGGACTCCTAAATTTGAGGCTAAAACCGCACACCGGAGGTCCACTTCCTGCTTTATATCCTTAACAAGCTGCCTGTTTTCATGGTCAATCTGTGCCCATCGCGAGTAGTTTTCTATGTCTGAGCGATAACTTTTCTGTCCTTGAAAACAAGCGATACAAATAAGTAGCGTTAATATAACTCGACCCTTTATTTCAAAGCGAGCATACGAAAATGCCAAAACAATAGACGCTGGGAAAATGAATTTAAGTCTATCATAGGAAAATTGTGTTGCATGTTGAAGCATCACAATATTTTCGAGCAACGGTATGCACGAGGCGAAAAATATTAAGAAGACTGCGCGTTGCTGTTTGCTTGTTGATTGCTGCGTGTTATTAACAAAAGAGATCAGCAATATAGAAAATATTACTAAGAAGAAAAATCCATATGAAAGCCCATAGCCTTGTATCAAGGCTACGATGCTTCCTGATGAAGCGTCTCTTGCAAGGAAGCGAGACACAAAGGCGCGGATTGCCTGCTCGAACCCGACCGCTAAGCCGAAATGAATAACAGTCACTAACCCTGCAAGGGCGGTTGCCATAAATATTCGTCTTGCAAGTATCTTTGATGACGGTGAATTTTTGCTATTTAACCATAAAACACCAACAACACCGGCATTGAAAATATAGCCCGTCCATTCCGTAGAGGCGCCAACAAACGCAATGACCATCAGTGCAATTGAATAGTTATTTTTTCCTTTACTATCTGATCTATCATCAGCGGTTAGATACTTGAAAAACAGATAAAGTGAAAAAATAAAAATCGGCTGATAGAGGCTTTGGTTCCAGTAAACCACACCATGGGAAAGCATGGCCTCTCTGCTAAAAACCGCAATTGTGCATCCCACAAGAGCGCCTGTGACAGCAGTCGGCTGATGGAACCCATTAAATATGAGCAACCTTACTAGCAAGATAAAAAGAGTGACTACACTTAGGCTTCCAAGTATGAAGTTAAAATAAGCCAGGTTTTTTATTGAAATATCTAGATCAAATAATTCATTCAAAAAATAGGGCGCTAAAAAAGCCAGAGGAGTAAAGCTGGTGTAGATATAGTCGCCCGTTTTAGTAGGCACTGTTGCACCCCAGGGGATGCCTTTATCCAGGTCGTCACCCAAAGAGACTGTTGGCAGGTAAAAATGGTTGGCTGCTGCGCTTTCACTCAACGCGGTAACCGTCAAAAGAACATGGTACGTCGCCTCTAAATTTTGCGCGCCTGTCGGCTTATTAAAAAATTTCTGCTGCAGCATTAATGCGCTAATTAGCATCAGTACCAAAAAAAACAAGCCCCAAACCAATGGGGAGTTAAGTCGTTTCATCAAACTAGGCCTCTGACTTTAGCTCTATGCGTAGTGTTTCAGCGCAATCACCAGAGCGCGTTCAACAGCCACCAGGGGCTGTCCGTTTTTGGGTGGTAGCATTTCAATAGAGACGGTGTGCTCAGGTAGGGTGTTTCTTACTGCTGTTGCCATTCTTTCATGATCAGTATTACCTTCCCCCAAGGTGACCAGGTTCGGTTCACTTGCATGAACATGCCCAATTAACGAGTGAAACTGTTCAATCACTTGGCCGGGGTCTTCTTCGTTGATCGTAAGTGCGCCGGTATCAAGCTGCATGCGTATCGAGGGGTGCGCAACCTCCACTACGATCTGCGCCGTTCCAGCGCTGGTCGTCATGAAGTTGGCACCGTAACAACTAGGATTGGGTTCGAGGCAGACAACCACACCAAAGGATTGAGCGATATCGCCGAGACGTTGAAAAAAAGAAACGGCTAGCGCCATGGCTTGATGGTCGTTTAAACCCGTACGATCACGATTCTTAGGCGAGCCAAACACCAGCCGCCGGGCTCCCAGACCGGCACCAATACGGCACACGGCAGACAGATGCTGCAGCATCGCATTTTGTACATCTTCCGAGCCAAAGACGTTCAAACCTGACGTTCCGAACAACAGCGCCTGCATGCCGGTAATTTCGATATCCTGTTCAGACCACCAGTTCTTGACGGCGGCAATCTCGTCATCGGTAGCATTGGCGGGGTCCGGAAAATACTTCCCCGGTGCAATATCAATCGCATCAACACCAAAGCGACGTAGCAGGGTCGCTATTGCTTCATCTTCAGCAACGTCCCAGGCAATGTTTGAAACAGCCAGCCTCATGCACTGGCTCCCGGGTCAGGCTTAACCATTCGCCGTTCAGATTGTGCATAGGCTCTAATCGCCTGAATGGTTTCGCGTTCACTGTATTGATAAGGTCCTGAGGCAGCGAAAATTTGAGCATGTTTGGTTTTCATGTCATACCTAGCCGGGGAATTCACCAGCGTGTGGTCAAATGGCTTGCCAAAACCTTGTCTGGAAACCTTCTCCACGGTGAGCGGCTCTGCGGTGAGGTGGACTAACCGTAAACCGGCGCTGAGCGCGGTGTTTATGTCGCGCCACAAGTTTACCATCGGATAGAATTGAAACTTGCCTCGTGCATCAATCAACTGAAGATTATTGTCATTTAAGAAATCGAAGATAACGTTCTTCCGCAGGCCTGGACCCACTAAACCAGGCAAGCGAATAATCAGATGATTGTCGAAATGGTTTTCGACAAATTTCTCCAGCAATCGACGATGCAAACCGTATGCGTGTAGCCCTGACTCGTCGACAAATGTGTCTTCATCCACACCAATGGGTGTTTTGAATACATCGACGGTGCTAATCAGGACGAAGGTCTCACAGGATACCGTTTTAAGGTGTTCAATAAGCCGCTCTATATTTTTCAGGTCTGCAATAGGCTCCTGATTCGCTATCCATTTCTGGGCCGGGGCGGCAGCGCAAACGACGCAGTCAAAACGTTGTTCTGCGACCTGGTCAATGGTGCTGGACCTGTAGAACGCACTGAAGTTGGCTTGGTGACAGAGCGTGCTTCCTACAAACCCAGTACTGCCAATCAGCGCCATATTAACAAAGCCGTTCGACTCAGCCATTCTTATCTCCAAGGTATCTGACACAGTATCCATACGCACAGTTTTGAAAAGGGTACTGAATCAACAGAAAATCATTCAAAGCAGGAAAGCGTTCTCGCATTCTTATCCCATCGATGCTGTACGACCAATAGGTTGACAAGTAAACGATGGCATTCGGCATCTGTAACCGAATCGCATCAATGAGTTCCTTCTCGTGATTTTTTCCTGCGTAAACGGGGTAGGTAATCCTGCTGCAGCTCGGTAAATTGGTCAGTCCGTTGATAACGCCATTATTTGAGAGATCAAACACACAACTTGCACGGCTTCGCAAAAGTTGATCCGAGGCCCAGCGTACTCCTGCTGTTGAGGATGTCGCATTATCTGGAGGAGATGCCATCGCTGATAGCCACTGATACTGACCACTCCTAACCCCTTTTACGCCCGCAAAAAGCACGAAAGCCAGTGAGGCGGATACGAGGATGCAGAAAGCAACCCGTGCAAAATCCTTAGGGTATTTTTTCGAGTAGGCATAAAAAATATAGATGAAAGTGCTGACGATCAGTACGAGAACAAAGCTACGCCACACTATCGCAAAGGCCGCGATGATAACGAAAAGCGCATTAGCGGTAAATTTAAGAGCTCTGCCAAATTCAAATCCACCATCAATTGATCTGAAAACCATTAAAACAGGCATCCATAGACTCATATAGATGTGCTGCATGTCCGCTCTATTGGTTCCTATCTTAAGCATAAAAATGGCGATGAGCACAAAAGCTAAAACCTCACCCAGCTTATCATTCACCTCCAGCGTCTTTAAATTCACCTTCACGTAAATCAAACCAGCCACTGCGTTCAGGGCGATAGCAAATGCAGTCAACGTAACGGGCTCATATTTCCATCCATAGCTCCATTTACTGGAAGTTTCTATTAGAAACTGCAAATTAGAAATGTAACTTCCGATCGAAAACCATGGGACAATTTTATCAACAAAAATAATTACAACTAAAAAAACAATGAGAGAGATAAGGTTC
>SDWK01000859.1 GCA_004195335.1 Shewanella sp. | reverse complement strand
GCAACCATCAATTGATTGATAATCATTCGAATTAACCGTGCTCTTTTTATTGTCATCTATTTGTTCTTTCTTTGTTTTCTGCTGTAAATAAAGAATAGGACTAATATTGCGAATGCGAAAGCCATCGAAAACCACTGCAGCGCGTAGCCCCTATGCTTCTGAGCCGACAGAGGAATGGGTTTCCAGGGATGAGGTAAGTCTATGCCTTTAAGTTGTTCGGGCTGAAGCACTGCAGCGGCTAGGGGGTGATTGACCAACTCACTCATCTCATCAATATTAAGATTCTGAATGCGCTTTGGCCAACCGGGTTCGGCCATCAGCGCGCGGCTCATCGGGTTGCTCTGTTTCTGGTATAGCCGTCCGGTAAGGCTCTGAACCATGGTTGTTGGCTTTATTGTGGGTAATGTAGCTCTGTCGGCGGTAGCGGGTAAAAAACCTAATTCAACCAGTAACCAAGGTTTATCGGGACTGACCTCCATAAGCTGTATTGCTAAGTAGCCAACCCTACCGTTAAAGACTTGATTATCTAAGATAAAAACCTGCCCAGCGAGCGGACGTGCCGTTACTGTGAGTCGATATCCGGTTAGTGGCTCGACTTGAGGAAGTGATAGTAGCTCAACATAGGAGAGTGGGGCGTTCGTTTGACGAGTCGTTAATTGACTCTGCCATAATTCTTTTTCTTCAGCGCGGGACAGTTGCCAGAATCCTAGCTTGACCAAAAAGAGAAACAGACTCACAGTGACAATAATAAGCAAAGCTCTGGAACCCACCAGATACAGTTGAGGATAACGCGTGAATACATTATTTGTTTTCAAATTAGTCTTAGTTCTGTTACTGCTATTCATTGTTTTTAATTTAGCCAAAGCCCTATTTTTGTTGGTTAAAGGAGAGTCTGAAGTGCCTGTGAGTCGCTTTTTAGGGCGTAGGGTTATTTTTTCTGTCGTCGCTGTGTTGATCATATTGCTGGCAATGGGGATGGGAATACTCTCCCCCAACCCCAGACCCTACTAATTTGATTAAAGCACGTAAACGAAGATAAATAGGGACAACCAGACGACATCCACAAAGTGCCAATACCAACTTCCAGCCTGAAAGGCGAAGTGTCTTTCTGAAGTAAAATGCCCTTTGACCACCCTCAGAAATAGCACCATAAGAAAGACGGTGCCTAGGGTGACATGCATACCATGAAAGCCAGTAAGCAAGAAAAATGTATTCCCATAGACACCGGAAGAGAGTGTCAGGCCCATCTCCTGATAAGCGTGGATATATTCTTCGGCTTGTAATACCAAGAAACTCATACCGAGTAATATGGTAATTCCCAACCAGATAGCGATGGCAGAACGTTTCTCTTTCTCCAAGCTCACGTGGGCAAAGTGGAGGGTAATCGATGATGTTAGCAGAATGATGGTGTTGTATAGCGGCAATCCAGTCCAGCCCATCGCTTCAGTTTCGGTTCCACCCGGTGTGATCACCAGTGGCCAAATGGCTTCAAAGCCAGGCCAGAGAATCTCGTTGGTCATCGCGTTATTCGAATCTCCGCCTAACCAAGGTACAGCAATCATTCGCGCATAGAGTAGTGCGCCAAAGAAGGCGGCAAAAAACATGACTTCGGAAAAAATAAACCAACTCATCCCTTGTCTGAATGAGCGATCCATCTGCTTGGAATAGAGACCACTCATGGACTCGGCGATGACGGTTCTGAACCAGCCAAAAATCATGAATATGATGACGGCGATGCCCGCGAGTAAGATCCAGCCACCGCTGCCCCCATCGGTGTTAAGTTGTTGTACGTAACTTCCAGCGCCAAAAGCGATAAGGAATAACCCAAATGCGCCGAGAATTGGCCATGCACTCTGTGCGGGAACATAGTAGTGTTCGTGCTTATTTGTCATTTTGCTGCTCCTTGCTCTACAACATCACCGACAAATCCGCGGTCGGTGATGTTGTAGAGGGTATAAGAGAGAGTCAGTGTCGTTATGGAATCAGGAAGATCTGGATCCACAAAAAATATCAGGGGTAACTCTGCACTGGCCTTTGCTGCTAATCTTTGTTGATTAAAGCAGAAACACTCTGTTTTATTGAAGTAGGCGGCTCCCTGTCCGGGCGACACTGAAGGGATAGCTTGTCCAACAAGCTCATTTATGGAGAGGTTTTTAGCATTAAAATGAGTGCGGACTAACTCTCCGGGATGGACTCGCAAGCGTGTCACCTCAGGTTTAAATTCCCAAGGCATATCACTTTGTACCTGCGCCATAAATTCAACGGTGATGGTGCGGTCTTTATCGATCGTCATTGGCTCATAGCTGCTAGCCGTGCTCTGGGTTTTGCCGTTGATCCCTAGCTGATCACAGAGCACGTCATACAGGGGCACCAGCGCGAAGCCGAAGCCGAACATGCCTATCGCTGCAGCAATCAGCCAACGGATAAGCTTTCGGTTAGCATTCACCTGGTTCTTAGCCATGCCTACTTAATCTCCGGAGGTGTAGAGAAAGAGTGGTATGGGGCGGGGCTTGGTAGTGTCCACTCCAAACCTTCGGCACCTTCCCAAGGTTTAGCCGGGGCTTTTTCACCACCGCGAATGCATTTAATCACAACGGCAAGGAAAATTAGTTGTGAAAGGCCAAATGCGAAACCGCCGATAGAGACAATTTGATTCACATCCGCAAACTGAATGGCGTAATCCGGAATTCGTCTGGGCATGCCTGCTAAGCCTAAGAAGTGCATGGGGAAGAACAACACATTGACCGAGATCACCGAGCACCAGAAGTGGATCCTGCCCAACTTTTCGTCGTACATATTCCCGGTCCACTTAGGTAACCAATAATAGGCCCCAGCCATAATCGAAAATATGGCTCCGGTGACAAGCACATAGTGGAAGTGAGCAACCACAAAATAGGTATCATGATATTGAAAATCTGCCGGGGTGATGGCCAGCATTAAGCCTGAGAATCCCCCAATGGTGAACAGTATGATAAAGGCTATCGCGAATAACATCGGCGTTTCGAAGCTGATCGATCCACGCCACATCGTAGCGACCCAATTGAATACTTTAACCCCTGTGGGTACCGCGATGAGCATAGTGCAATACATGAAAAAGAGTTCGGCAAATACTGGCATGCCCGTGGTGAACATATGATGCGCCCACACAAGGAAGGAGAGAATGGCGATACTCGCTGTGGCGTAAACCATAGAGGAGTAACCAAATAATCGCTTACGGCTGAAAGTGGGAACGATAGCCGAGATGATACCGAATGAGGGTAAGATCATGATGTAGACTTCTGGGTGACCGAAGAACCAGAAGATATGCTGAAACATCACCGGATCTCCACCACCTGCGGCATCAAAAAAGCTGGTGCCAAAGTATTTATCCGTGAGTACCATAGTTACTGTGCCAGCCAGAACCGGCATTACTGCAATCAATAAGAATGCCGTGATTAACCAGGTCCAGACAAACAAGGGAAGCTTCATCCATTTCATGCCGGGGGCGCGCATATTAACGATAGTTACGATGACATTAATCGCACCCATGATGGAGCTCATTCCCATGATATGGACCGAAAAAACGAACAGGGCGGTACTATCTGGGCTGTAGGTTGTCGATAGTGGCGCATAGAATGTCCAACCAAAGTTAGGCCCTCCTCCTTCCATAAACAGTGAGCTGAGTAAGATGGCGAAGGCAAAGGGTAAAATCCAGAAGCTCCAGTTATTCATTCTTGGAAGTGCCATATCCGGGGCACCAATCATCATAGGGATTAGCCAGTTCGCCAGCCCCGTGAAGGCGGGCATCACAGCACCAAATACCATCACAAGTCCATGAACTGTGGTCATCTGGTTAAAAAAGTTGGGCTCAACTAACTGCAATCCTGGCTGAAATAGTTCGGCGCGGATCACCATCGCCATAGCACCTCCGGTCAGGAACATAATAAAGCTGAACCAGAGGTAGAGTGTGCCTATGTCTTTATGGTTTGTTGTTAAAATCCAGCGCATGATGCCTTTTGGCGCCCCATGATGATGGTCATCATGGTGATCGTCGTGAGCTGCTGGTGAATCTTGTGTAATTGTGCTCATTTTAATCCCTTACTTTCCGTGACCAACAACGTCAGAAGCTTGAACGGCATCACCGGAGTTATTACCCCATGCATTGCGCTCATAAGTCACCACTGCAGCTAACTGTTGTGGCGTAAGTAGTGAGCTAAATGACTGCATTGCAGTACCCGATTTACCATTGATGACAACATCAAGGTGACCACTTACTGGGCCTGTAATCACTGGGCTGCCGACTAATGAAGGGAAAGCGCCGGGTAATCCAGTACCTGCTGGCTGGTGACAAGCAACACAATTAGTCATGTAGACCTTCTCACCCATGGCCATAAGTTCATCCATCGTTAAGTCATCTAAAACAACCGCGTTAACTTCCTCAACAACTTCGTTTACCGTTTCAGTTACAGCCGTTTTAACTTGCTCAGTCTCAGGCCGGTTTGCTGGTAAAGTGACAGGAATTGCAGTGTCAGAATCGTTGGAGGCGGCAGAGCTCGAACCACCAGAGCT
Organism: Shewanella sp.; assembly: GCA_004195335.1. Classification (GTDB taxonomy): domain Bacteria; phylum Pseudomonadota; class Gammaproteobacteria; order Enterobacterales; family Shewanellaceae; genus Shewanella. The sequence continues at coordinate 1,582 of SDWK01000859.1, read as the reverse complement.
GACATCGACTGCTTGAACAGTATCGCCAGAGTCATTGCCCCAAGCATTACGCTCAAAAGTCACTACGGCAGCAATTTCTGTCGCAGTCAGTTGCTTAGCAAAAGCTTGCATAGCGGTACCAGACTTACCATTTAATACGATATCGATATGAACAGAGACAGGCCCTTTGGTAATGGGGCTACCAATAAGAGCAGGGAATACACCTGGTAGACCAGCACCATTAGGTTGGTGACAGGCGGCGCATCGAGCGAGGTAGATTTGCTCACCTTGAGCCATGAGTTCTTCCATGCTCAAAGTTTGCGAAAGCGCAGCTTTCGCTTCAGCTTCGGCATTGTTCGCTTGCTGCTTCTGAGCAATCAGCCACTTATCAAAGTCTTCTTCTGAAAGCGCTTCGACAACAATCGGCATAAACCCGTGATCTTTGCCGCAAAGTTCGGCACATTGGCCGCGGTAAACACCGGGCTTATCAATCCGTGTCCAAGCTTCATTGATGAAGCCTGGGTTGGCATCTTTTTTCACTGCAAACGCCGGCACCCACCATGAATGGATAACATCTTCGGAGGTCATTAAAAATCTAACTTTCTTGTTCACTGGGAGGACTAAAGGTTTGTCGACTTCGAGGAGGTAGTTTTCACCTTTCTCTTCGGTGCCTTCTATCTGTTCTCTTGGGGTTGAAAGTAAGCTGTAAAATTCGAGGTCGTGATCGAAATAGCTGTAATGCCACTTCCACTGAGAACCGGTGATTTTGATGGTTAGATCGGCATCTGATGGATCTTCCATTGCGATTAAGGTCTTGGTCGCAGGGATTGCCATTAGGATCAGAATGATGAAAGGTATGAGAGTCCAGGCTATTTCGACTTTAGTACTTTCATGGAAGTTGGCTGCTACGGCACCTTTAGATTTTCGGTGGTTGATCATCGAATAGATCATCACACCGAAAACAACAGTACCGATAGCGCAACAGATATACAGAATGATCATGTGCAGGCTATACACCTGCCCACTAATATCTGTTACCCCTCTAGTCATGTTCAGGGGCATATCTGCTGCCAAGATAGAAGGCGAAAAAATTAACGCCAGCACACCATACAACTTTTGCTTCACTAGACTTCTCCTCTGTCATAGAAAGACAAAGAAGAGTCACACAGTAAGTCTCTGCTCTATGCAAACTCTTCAGTTCCCAAAAAAGCAACGATGACTTCAAAGTGCGTTGGCGGCTTTACTTTTTATCTGCAAAGTAAGCAGTCTTATTGATGGCTGCTAGGCTGAACCACATCTGCACTTACGGCTGGTTATACCTCCCGACTTCTACCGGTCGATCAATGCACTTATTGTCGCAGAGCATTGATTTACTCCAGGGCGGATTAAATCGTTCGGATATAACAAATTATCGTTGATACAGACTTAAACTTACTTGCTGGGCAAATATTGATCAAGATCAATAATTAAACTTTTTTAATATACAGGCACAAAAAAGCCCCAATTAAGGGGCTTATTTAATCACTAAGGTAGGCGCGTTCTGTCGCCTCGTCTTTAACTTCCCCGACTTTATTTGTCGGAGGGAGGGGAATCGAACCCCTCT
>SDWK01000578.1 GCA_004195335.1 Shewanella sp. | reverse complement strand
CCTTTTGAGTATCCAAGTTGCGTTATTCTCTCACCTTTTATTTTTCTTTTCTCAGCATTAATTCTGATGAAGCAATCCCCGCTAGCGGTATAGTGGACTTTAGGGCTTTTGGGGATGTCGATATGCAAAACAAGCCCCTTATCCTCGATTTCCAAAAACTCGATATAGACATTTTCAACTGCCGGTACGGTGTCTTCTAATAACGTTGAAATTATAGAGTTAGCTTCTTCTTGTTCCGTAAACCCAATGATTCTCTCACCAGGTTCGGCTTTATCTTCAACTCCGACATAAAGATCCCCGCCATCAGCATTTGCAAAAGCGACAAATGTTTCTTGTAGTTTTGCTGGCTTTATCCTTTTGCTTTTTACATCATTGAAATGATCTTCATTGAGATTCAGCAAAGCCGCGACTTCAAGATTTGGTGTTTTTGTTACTTCCACTTAGGGCCTCTTTCTTGTTTTTATAAATGGGAAAACTAGGGGCAGGCTTGCATGTAAAACTAGGGGCACTTCCCAGTTTTCTGTCATTACCAGGGACACTTCACCGTGAATGCGGGAAGTGTCCCTAGTTTGCCCTGGTTAAAGGCCTGCAGGGCTTCACCCCCCTGGAGGGAAAGTCCTTAAAGGGATTCACCCTGCAGGCAACTGGTTAATTGATAGTCCATAACATTAAAAGGTGCCTGTCCCCTTCAGGGGCTACCCGTGTTCAGTAATGCGAGGTTTTGTTGATTGTTGAGCTCTGACCCCTCTGGCCCTAGTGATTACACACCATTTAGGTAATCCACCAAACCTTTTATTTTGGGGTTGTCTTTGTCCAGGGAAAGAGCATGGCTGGCTGCGTCTTTGGCATCTTCTGGGAATCCACTACGATGCCGCGCGATTGCCCTTCTGACCCAAACGTCTGGGTTTGAAGGGCGTGGTACCCCTGAAAAAGGACCCTCCACTACCAATGGGTCGCCAGCGCCGGGGCGTTCATGCCAAAGCATTGAGAGTGCCTTTATTGCGTCTCTTGACGCTACGATCTGCTCTTCAACTAGGTCAACATCATGACCGTGCATAATGCTGTCTCTATTTCTCCAAATATCACGGAAAAGCTTTTGGGCGTCCTTGCTTTTTAAGGGCAACTCCTTGGGATCCCCTATCTCCCGATACCTATTGAAATAGTAACCCATCATCTGCTCGGCTGGCTTGGTTTCAATACCTTTGTCTGGGAAGAATTGTAAGATTAGACTCCGAAATAAGGCTTCTGCCGCTAAGTAGAAATTGGAGGCAGCGAGCCTATAATTATCACGGCATAAAGCATCTTCGCCTTCAAATGTTAATTCCAGAAAGAATGGAATTTTCGTTGAGTATATAGACCGTTAAATTTGAGCTTACCTGCGATGAGGTAAGCCATCGAAATCATATTTTGAGGATTTCGATATCCACGTGCTCTTGCTTTGGCTGCCTGGATTAAGCTGTTGATTCCTTCCAGAAAACCGCTGGTCAGTTTGCTGTCAAAGTGGCTCAATATACCATCCCAGTGCGCCATGACCGTCTTAGCCATCTTCTGGACGCGGGTAATGGGGCTGTTGCTGGTTTTCTTGTGCCATAGGTTAAGAAGTGTTTCAGCCTCTTGGCGACTCTCGGCAAAATAGACGTTTTGTAGATTCAGTTTGTGGATGTATGTCTCAACGCTCTTGTGACACTGATTGGCAATCATGCTGTCCATCCGCTCTTGCTCTTCAATGGTCAGATTTTCATGGTTTTTTAGAAATAGATATCGGCTCTTTTTAAGAAACTCCGGGAACTGTTTGGCCTCTTCAGCCCTGACTTTGCCCATCACTTCATTCATCATTTTGATGAGGTGAAACTTGTCGAAAGTCGGGACGGCGTTGGGTAACTGCTCTTTGACCCCTTTGATGAAGGCTTTTGACATATCAATGGCCACATCTGTTATCTGCTCAGGGTTCCCACCATGTACCTTGAGATCAGCGACAAAGGCCTTGACGGTCTTGTTATCTTTGCCTTCAGTACCGAACAAGAGTTTCCTCTGGTCTAGATCGAAGAAGAACGAGACGTAG
>SDWK01000563.1 GCA_004195335.1 Shewanella sp. | reverse complement strand
ATGTTAAGCCATGTCGGGAATAAAGGTGTCCACCCATTGCGGTGATCAAGTCCAGCGACGATAACAAGGGGGAATGAGAGACTTATCGCCATCAGTGGGGCAAGAATTTTATCACATGGATTCGCATTGTGAGCCTTTTCCTTGCTAGCCGGTTCTACCAGTATCCCCGGATGCCGCTTTTCTGCTAAGAAACGCCCACCGATACCGGCAAGAAATATCAGCACGAAAAAGACCCAGGCCTGCCACCAGTTAAAATCTCCTCCGCAGACTAGGAGAATCAGTGGGATGAAGAGATGCGTGAGGATCAAACCAAACCACAGGCGAGGGCTTGGGGCTTGACTTATGTTTGGATCAACAGTTTTCGATGTCATCTTTTATTACCTCCGAAACAAGCTGGGATATGAATGAGTTGCTTATGATAAACATGCACTGCCCAACACCATTATAACCGGCTGCTACGCTGGACGCTGACTAAAGATGAACTATCCAAAATAACTTAACTTCCGTTTTGCAGCGGCGATATGCAGTCCGGTTGATAAAATTGTTAGTTTTTTTCTAGTATGTCTGGTGTTCTTTTTTCAGAAATCATTGTCCCCCTCTTTTCTATCTCAGCATTGACGAACGCACCAACCGCCATGGCCTTTCTTGGTTTTCTTTGTGCCGGTGAAGCGCAGGTTATAGTTATAGAGCAGGTCACGTTTGATATTATCAAGGCCCTGCTTTCGTTCGAATTTGAAATCTTCACGCTCTTCACGTGAGCAGTGCGCTGGTCGTCAATTTCCTGGTTGGAGAAGGTGATTCCGTAGCCCTCTCGTTTACATCGTTCGATGATCGACTCCACCGCGTGCTTGTGTGCTGGATGTTGTTTCATCAGCTCTTGTATTATTTCCTTTTTGCTAAGCGAGATTGAACACTTGTTGCAGATATGAGGTAGCCCAGCGCCAGCGTGTGGTTCGACATGGCTGATTACACACCACTGTTTGTTGAGCCAGACGTATCCGCCCTCTGTGATTTCTTTGTTGCAAAAGTCGCATTGCATGGACGTCTCCTTAGCCGAACTCCACCTCCATGGCCTCTCTCACGATGTCGTCGTAGTTTCCATTATACAGACCTGGGTTCCCATATAGATCGTAACATTCTTCATAGCGGCCAATATATTGTATACCCTTCTTAATGTTCCACCTTTCCGGCTGCCATGGATCTTTCTTAAGATAAGTTCCGGTGGGTCTCCCGTACCAATCATAAATATTAAGACGGTCAGGCTCCCAACTATCCGGCTTTATGTATCCTTCAGTTACGCCATATTCAGATTTAATATTTACGCGGTTAGAGTCCCATCTGTCTTGTTCAAGGTAAGTGTTAGATGGAGTATCGTCTTTAATGGAAAGATCCATTGAGGTACTGATTAGCACGGGAATGGTATAAGCAAAATGACCGGTCCGTTCTTAAATGACAACCTTTTTTATACCTGAATAAGCAAAAAGGAATGAAAAGATGATCAAAAATATTGCACATACTCCAATTAAAATTCTGTATGATCGATCACTAAGAAATTCTTTACCCTTCCATACAGCAGCAGATATGGCAGAATACCAAAGCAGATCAGCCATGATATGCCCGCTAAAAAAAGAAAAAACGCCCCATTTCCCAAAGCTTAAACTATGTAGAATATAACCAAGGCCTATTGATACCCACCAAATAGTCCAATATGGATTCACAATACTAAGCAAGACACCGGTAATTAAGAGATTATTATTGCTCGACTTCTCAAAACGGCCTTTTAAGGTCAAGGATGGCAGGGAGCGAAACATTCCAAAAGCCATCCACAGCAAAACAATTGATCCACCTATAGCGGTAATAATAAAAACCTCTTTTCGTTGAAGAAAAGGAGCCAATCCGAGTAATAAAGAGATTATCAAAGCCAACTCAAGTATTCCATGCCCAGCGATAAGCAACGGGCCAGTTATATAGCCGCGATGAGAGCTTTCGCTGATGGTTACACTCAAAAGCGGTCCAGGCATCATCGCACCTGAAAGGGCAACCAAAAAAGATGTAAAAAAGATAGTAAGCAATTCTATCATGATAAAATCATACTTTTGCTTTATTAAAATAGATGGATGAAGCCCAATATTTATTTCAACTTAATAAGAGCACTACTTGCCAGAGTGCTTGATGATTAATACCAGTTAACCAGCGTGGATTACAACAGATAGTGTTTCTTCTTTGAAATTATGTAGAATCCCAGATATTGTGG
>SDWK01000943.1 GCA_004195335.1 Shewanella sp. | reverse complement strand
CCGGCATCAGTTCGATTTATTATGCTCCACAGTGCTAACTCATCACCTAGACCCTAACTAAGCGCCGCAGCGCTAACTCATCGCCACAGCGATTAGTCTGATCTACCGTGAGATAAAAAGTGTGAGATTTTTTGATGATTTAATCTATTTTAAATCCGCCAATGAACTTTCTGAGATTGAAGCACTCTGAGTATATGAACCGAATTTATGGCTTCGATGATTAGCATTTAATAGTTATCGATTACCGCTTTTTCACTGTTCATCATCATATCCTCTTTTAGGTAGTGCCTAGCGTAACTGCCCACCCTATTCCAAATTTTGGAACATGCAGCGACCTTTTTAAGGTCGTTTTTTTTGCCTGAAATTTGAAAGCTAAGAAAGTAATGAGTTACGAGGACGGTTTGCGGCTAAAGCCGCTCCGACCTGAAGAGTATAAGGATTGTGCTCTTGGCAAAGAATGAGTTCAGAATAACGCGCTTTCTTATACCGATTGAGCCGACCTTCAAACACAAAAAAGGCCTCTGATGAGGCCTTTTAAAACGCGTGAGTATAAAACTCAGTGCTAAGTGCTTAGCGTTTAAAGACGGATACCCACTTTCTCTAAATCTTTAGCCGTTACACTAAGAGGTAGTGGCACGTAGCCATCTTTCTCAACAATTTGTTGGCCTTGCTTTGACAGTGCAAACTTAAGGAATTCACGGTCCATAGGCGTTAAGTCTTTGTTTGGATGCTTGTTCACATAAACATAAAGGTAGCGTGACAGTGGGTAAGTACCACTTGCTGCATTCGCAGACGTTGCCTCTATGAATTTAGTGCCTTTCTTCGAAATAGCTACCGCCTTAACGCCGGCAGTCTTATAACCGATACCAGAGTAACCAATAGCGTTTAGCGATTGAGAGACCGATTGAACAACAGATGCTGAACCTGGCTGCTCATTCACATTGGCTTTAAAGTCACCTTTACAAAGTGCTTTTTTCTTAAAGTAGCCATAAGTTCCCGACACTGAGTTACGGCCGTAAAGCTGTATATCTCTGGCAGACCAGCCCCCCTCTAATCCAAGATCTCCCCAACGCTTAACATCGCTGCCGCCACATTTGTGAGTCGCAGAGAAGATGTCATCAATCTGCTCGATACTAAGCCCCTTGATAGGGTTATCTTTATGAACAAATACTGCAAGGGCATCAATCGCCACACGAATAGCGGTTGGCTGATAGCCATAATGCTTCTCGAACGCTTCTATTTCATTGGGTTTCATCTTACGGCTCATAGGGCCGAATTGAGAGGTACCTTCAGTCAATGCCGGTGGCGCAGTAGAAGAACCAGCCGCTTGAATTTGAATATTCACGTTGGGATACATCTCTTTAAACTCTTCAGCCCAAAGTGTCATCATGTTTGCCAACGTATCTGAACCGACCGATGAAAGGTTACCCGATACGCCACTCGATTTTTCATACACAGGTAGCGATTGATCGATTGCAGCCATAGATGCTGCAGAAAATAAACTAGCGGCTGTAAAACTAACCGCGCTGACAAGCTGTTTCAGTTTCATTCTTTGCTCCAGTATTAAGCGAACTTGCTAGATATTGACTAACTAGATATTGATTAGCTAGTTAAGTTGCAGCCAGTATCAGTTCCAATGATGACAAGTCTATTACCTTGATATGACACTTAGATGACAAAAAGCATTTTGTGAGAATGATTTATTACCCTTTTATTAACCGGCCAAAGATTGACGTGTAAAACAAAAAACGGGCCAATAGGCCCGCTTCTTTTCTAAGTCAACTAACTCGAATGACTAACCCTGTTCACAACCGCTCATCTACCTTATCGCTGTTAACTCGGCCTTCGATGATATTGATATAGCTTTTGATGAGGTTAGCTGAAATAAAATAGGGAAACTGAATACACCTTCCTTGCCCAGTTCACAGCAGACCATTACCCTATCGGTATGGCTCTGGATAAGGTTAACGGTGAAATGAAAGGTGGACACTGAATGTGCTTCCATTCCCCTGCTCACAGCTCATCATGCGGGGTTTCTGTGTTGATCTGATTCTCTATGAGGTTAATGGGGATCTGGAAACTAAACGTACTTCCCTTGCCCAACTCACTGGTTATCATAAGCTCACTCTGATGGTTACTGAGCGCATGCTTAGTGATCGCAAGACCCAGCCCTGTCCCCCCTCTTTGGCGTGTGCGCGCACTGTCGACACGGTAAAAGCGTTCGGTCAGACGGCCAATGTGCTGTGGCGCAATACCATCTCCACTGTCACTCACACTGAAAATGCCCCCAGTGGCCACCTTTTTCCAGCTAATATCAATTTTACCTCCAGGCTCTGTGTACCTGATGGCATTAGAGATAAGGTTAGAGCAGGCACTGCGTAATTCGAGTTCATTGCCATAGAGGTGCAGGCCGGGTTCACAATAGAAACTCAACGCATATTCACCTTGGGATAGTGCGTTCGCCTCCTCCTTTAATATCTCCATCATGTGGGACATATTAACCGTGAGCGCTAGGCTTATTTCCGCCGAATCTTCAATCCTGGAGAGAACCAATAACTGCTCCACCATAGAGCGCATTCTATTCGTCTGCTGCTGCATCTGCTCCACAGCTTTAACGTTAGGAGAACCCGGCTCAGCCATTCCTTGCATCATCTCAAGATAACCTTGCAACACAGTGAGCGGAGTCTTGAGCTCATGGGATACATTGGCGACAAAGTCTTTACGCATCCCTTCGAGCTGCCTTACCCTAGTGATATCTCTGGCAATCAACAAAAACTGCCCCGAACCATACCCCATGACCCTAATCTCAAGAATACGACCTTCAGCATGGGGGGAGGCAAGCTCTAGCGGATCTTGATATTCGCCTTTCTTAAGGTAGTTAGCAAAGTCAGGGTGACGCAGTAGATTATCAATTCGCTGGCCACTGTCTAACGGCCAGACAAAACCCAGCAATAACTGAGCGAGCTTATTACACCAGATAATATTGTATTCAGAGTCAAGGACGACCGCCGCATCGGGCAGCGCCTCAGCTCCTTGCCTGAAACGACCCAGCAAAAAGGCTAACTGAGAGACTCTTTTCCTGTTCTTACCTTGAAGGCGGTAGATGCCATTGAATACGCCCTCCCAGCTGCCACGGCCATTGGGCGGGGTTAATCGTCTGTCACGCCATAGCCAAAAGTTAAGTCGGGACAGTTGGCGATAATGCCAAAATAATAGTGCGATGGCACCGATGAGAAGAACCCAAACAACCTGCCCGACAATTAGCCCCAGAATAAAACATAACAACAGATAGGTAATTAACCGCGATAGCAGTCGATAACCTGAATATGAATCAAACATATAGATTGCATGGCCATAAATAGAAGCTGGGCACAAGATAACTTAAATCATCCCAAGTGCCCAACTTAACTTCATTCAAAATAATACCGATTGGTATAACGAACTAGAGGCGTGTAGAAAAGCGGTAACCAGCTCCACGAACGGTCTGGATTAATCGGTCATGTCCCGAAGGCTCAACGGCCTTTCTGAGGCGTCTGATATGCACATCGACCGTTCGGTCCTCAACGTAGACATTGGTGCCCCATACGTTGTCGAGTAACTGCTCGCGGCTATAAACACGTTCAGGGTGAGTCATAAAGAAATGCAGCAACCTAAATTCAGTTGGCCCCATCTCTAATACCTGGTCTTCAACCATCACTCGGTGACTGGTGGGATCTAACTTGAGTCCCTGAACATCGATGGGCTCCTCCAGACTGGTTGGCGAGCTGCGACGTATTACCGCTTTTATTCTGGCCACTAGCTCTTTGGGAGAAAAAGGCTTGGTTATATAGTCATCGGCCCCCACTTCGAGTCCCCTGACCTTGTCCTCCTCTTCTCCCCTTGCCGTTAACATGATGATAGGGATCTGACGGGTAAATTCATCTTGGCGCAGTCGCTTAGCCAGTTGAATACCGCTCCCTCCTGGAAACATCCAATCTAATAAAATCAAATCGGGATAAGGCTCTGATAGCATGTCGAGTGCTGAATCAAAATCTTCCGCAGCAGTCGTTATAAAACCATGCTGTTCCAGTACAAAGGTTAGCATCTCTCTGATGGCTAACTCATCTTCAACAATTAATATCCTAGCGGTCATATGCGATCTTCTATCCAATGAATGTTCACGCGTCTATTATTAGTCAGTAATATTACAAAATTATGATCAACGAGCTTTATATTGTCATAAAGCGGCACTACTTGTCATAAAACCCTCACATTGTCTCATATGAAAAACTGAAATTTTCGTGGTAAAACAATTCCAGCCAAGTACCTCAGCTAGTTAAGGTTAACAAAGCAAAAAGGAGGCCGAAGCCTCCTTAATTCTTATCGCTGAGATTTGAAATTAGAACTTATGTTCCAGACCCAGACCGAAGAATTTATCATCATTGTCATCGCCTTCATAGGCACGGTTTGAGTAGAAAGCAAACAATTTAGTCGGCTTGCCTAGCTTATAATCACCGCCAACAGACCATGAGTCACCTTTGTTTTCCATATCCTGATACTGAGCTTTCAAGACTATGGCATCAATTTTATAGGCCGCACTCAACAGATAACCGGTATCACTGTCGTTAGATACCGATTGACCACCATCCATGGTCTTCTCTTGTTGCTGGTACATACCACCAATTTTAAGACCTGCTATTTTGCCCTGTACACTTACACGTACAATTTCATAGCCTTTGACATCTGAGTCATAGGCGATGGCGGCATAGACTGGAGATTTTTTTAGCTTCGCATCACCATACATGGCCGCAGCACTGAAACCATCTTGACCTTGCTGATCGGCATCGCCTTCGGCTGCGTAAGTGACACCAAGCTTAAATCCACTCAAAGAAGGAGTAATATAAGTGGCCGTCTGAGCCAGACGATTCTCACCTTTAAACAGATTCTTCAAATCACCGGAAAGGTCGTTGAATTGATCGATCTTACCCTGTGATTGCTTCAGCATGGTGTCGTTACGACCGACAGACACGGCACCGAAACTGCCTTTAAGACCAACAAATTGATTACGAGCCTTGAAATTCTCTTTCGTATCATCACCGGTATCAACTTCATACTCGATAGTGTAGAAAGCTTCCAAAGAGGGACTGAGTTCAAATGTCCCCTTTGCGCCGAAGCGAGAGGCATTACTCTGAATCGTTGTAGTGGCATCACCATCGACATCATTAGACTGAGCCGTTACGTTCAACTTACCGTAAACAGTGAGCGGTTCTGCAGCCTGTGCAGAAGCCAGAGTTGCTGTAGCAAGAGCAGATGCCAGTAAAGTTTTACAGAAAACGTTCATCATTAAATCCTTTCGACGTATCAGTTCGTCTTAGTTATTGGTTTGGACGACCGAAAGTTTGCAACGTTTCTGTTTCAGTTTTATTTCAATTTCACCGCCCGGTGTTAAAAAATTGCAACAAATGGCACCAGAAGCCCCCTAGATCCCTTAACCACCAAGGGCTGCAGCAGGACCAACTCGAATATGACAGTTTCATGAATTATGTTCAGCATGGTGTTATCGATCAATTTTTTGCGGTTTACCCGAGCTGGACAATGGCTTACACTGCGCCTTTATTTTTGATTGAGCGCTTATTATGTGGTTTAAAAATCTGACTGTTTACCGTTTTAATAAACCTTTCTCTGTTGATACAGAAGCTCTTGAAAAGTCATTGGAAGACTTCACATTCTCTCCATGCTCAAGCCAAGACATCAGCAAATTCGGTTTTTCTAAGGCACTAGGAAAGCAAGGCCAAACATTGGTACACAGTGCCAGTGAACGACACCTGATTTGCGCGACGAAGGAAGAGAAGATCCTTCCTTCACAAGTGATAAAAGAAGCACTCGAAGAAAAAGTCTTTCAAATTGAGACCGAAGAAGATCGCAAACTGACTAAGAAAGAGAAAGATTCCATGAAAGAAGAGATCATCATGACTCTTCTTCCTCGTGCATTCACTCGACGTAGCCAGATACGTGCATTGATCATTCCGGAAATTGAGATGATTCTCGTCGACAGCTCCAGTGCGGCTAAATCTGAAGAGTTTTTGGCTCTGCTGCGTAAAGCTCTGGGCTCTCTTCCTATCATCCCGTTAAGTTTTAAGACGCCAATCGAAACTCAGTTGACCGAATGGTTAAAAGGAAATTCAACACCGGCTCCTTTTATCATGCAGGATGAAGCAGAACTCAAAACGGACTCTGATGAAGGCGGCATCGTTCGCTTTAAGCAACAAGATCTTACCGAAACTGAAGTACTCGCTCACCTTGAAGTGGGTAAGCAGGTTCACAAATTGGCTTTGTATTTCGGTCAGTCTATCGCCTTCCTACTGCAATCTGACGCAGGGATTAAACGTTTGAAGTTCTCTGAAGAGTTTAGAGCGGGTAACGATGAGGTCGGCACAGAAGATCCTATGGCTCGATTAGATGCAGACTTTGCCTTAATGGGCAGTGAGCTTATCGCCTTGATGAACTCATTAGTCGAAGTGCTTGGCGGTGTAGAAGACAGTATTTAATACTTTCACTGCTCTAAAAAAGGCGCCTGAGGCGCCTTTTTTATTGACTCAATACTTTAGCAGTCCCTTTCTATCGAAAGGCCAGTCTATACCTAACCAAGCCTCAAAGAAGGCCTTTTGACTTCGGCTTGGCTTTTTCACACTCATGAGCATTAACTGCCCACTTTGCTGCTCGCCTAACGTTAAGTGCACAGATTTAAGTCGGTCATCACTGAACAGGGTGATTTCTATCTGACCGCCAGCTTTAAAGTCTTTAATCCGCGCATCGAAACTTTTTCCCGTGACCTTAAGACCATCGATGGCAACAATCTGATCGCCAACCACAATCCCGGCATGCCATGCGGGGCTATCCCTCTGCACATGAGTCAACATAAGCGAAGAGTTGGGCTTCATCCCTGTATAGGGGATGTTTTTCGAATCTGTTGAGTAATCCATTTTTAACCCGGCTTTTTTTAACAAGGCAGGAAAATCTAAACTCAATGGCGAATTAATATGTGTCTGCCACCAGGCATTATAATCTTCGCCTGTTAGCGACAAGAGGATCTGCTGTATATCCGACTCATCGAAGCCTGCCGGCACTCTGTGCTCACGAAAAAGCGCTCTATGCACATCTCTGTAGGAGTGCTTTAAGTCTGACTCACCTAAGAGAGAAAAATCGAGTGCCAGTGAGGCGAGAAAACCTTCCGAGTAGATATTAGCACTGTGGTTAACAGCATAATCCCCATCGCTATTGGCCCACTGATTGGCGCTTGCCTCGGCAACAGACTGGCTCTCTCGACCCGGCTTTAACTTATTTTTGGCAATCCGTTTGGCCAAGTCTTCAAAAAACTCCTTCACAGTGATCACCCCGGCGCGAAGAAGTAACTGGCTTTGAAAATAGCTGGTAGAGCCCTCAGATATCCATAAGAGTTCAGACATATTCTCTTTTTGGTAATCATAAGGGACTAATCCCACAGGGCGATATGCCTTTACATTCCAGGTATGAACAAACTCATGAGAGGCAATTTTAATAAACTCTAAATAATCTTTTCGTTCACGGAAACTAAATCTGGGACGTTGGATGATGGTCGAATTTAGGTGTTCAGTAGCCCCTCTGGCCCCGCTTGTCGCGTGCACCATATAGACATAACGTTTGAAAGGGTACCCCTCCCAAATCGCTTTAGCTTGACCACTAAGCTTGGTCAGATCTGTCACCATTTTATCAAGATCGTAGTTTCCCTCTCCCCAGACAACGAGCTCGTAATCACGCCCATCGGCGGTGAAATGCCGATGATGGTTTATTCCCGTCTCTATCGGTGAATCGACTAACACATCATAACTGCTGCCAACAAACGAATGTGCCTGTTCACCTTTGGCCATCCCCGAATAACTTAGCCAGCGGTCAGGGACCTGCATCGACACAGTTACCGCTTCATCTCTAAACTCTGGACTGTATATAAACACGCCACTCGCATCCAAAAATGCGTGAGTCGCATCGATATGAGCCACTCTTTCTCCGAGCTGATTAGCATGTAACTGATAGGACACTGAAACCGCTGTTGGTTGAGTTAACTCGACTTGCCATTCACCGCTTGCCTTACGAACAACCGAAAGTGGCTCACCCGCTTCATCCTTGGCAGAAAAGAACCGGATCCCATCGGCCAGAGGTAGTACTTGATACTTGCCTGTACGCCAAACGGGTAAATTAACCGTAAACTGATTCGAATTCGTTTTTGGGAAATGGACCTCCACGCTTGCACCGTGGTGCAGGGGCTGGGTCAGATCGATTAGGTAACTCACTTCGGCTTGAATGGCCGCAGAAAATAGTCCGCTAAAAGTTAAAATCAATGGGACAACAGGTTTCACTCTTGCTTCCTTCTGTTATTATTGTTTTTCTTTTTAAGATGTTGGGCTGCCGAGTATATACCCAAACGACCTCGAAATGCAGGATTCAGCATGTTGAGAAGTGACAGAGTTCAAGGCATGAAATAGCGGGGTTAGTTATTCTAATTCACTATTTAATAACGCAGAAATAGGTTGCTTCTCGCTTTGCCCTTCGGGAGTTCCCGTAGAATATCTGCACTGCGTTAGTGATATTGAAAAGGGACTAACCATTATCTTCAATCACTGCCTTGTTCACCTATCCTACGGGAACTCTGAAACGAGCATTTTGAAGTAGCTTGGCTATAACGTTCGAATTTCTGTTATCAGGCCATCTGACACAAGTTGCAACAAAAACAATATTAGCCATTAATTTCTGTCGCTATAACACCGGAAGTCCCTTTAAGAGGGCAAGGTATCGATACTCTATGCGCACTATTCTTATTGCAATCATTCTCTTTTTATTCAGCCCCCTGGCCTACGCTCAAGATCATAAGATCATTGAGATAAAGTTAAGAGAAGCGCCACTTCAGCTCTACCAAGAGGTTATCGCCTCCGTATCTTTACCTATTCAGGCCAAATCCAGTGCCGAATTCAGCCAAATTTCGAGTGAACAGGGCTATACCGTTGAAGAGTTAAAACAAAAGGTACAGTTACTTGCACGCCTGTATCTGGACACCAGCATCAAAGAAAAACAAAAATACACCAAAGCGGAATCTCTGTTCCAGCTTCTCGAAATCATAGGCACGACAACCTATGACGAGGCTTACCTACAGATGTTAAAGGGCCGCCATATAGCGAGAAAAACTCGTGATTACAAGAAGGCAATACTACTTTACGAGCAATCAATTAACACCATATTACCCGAACAAGGCATCAAGTCTCAGCTGCTTAAACTACTCAGCTATGATCATCTGGGAAATTTAAACAGAATCATACGACAGGATAAACCGGCATTGGTTTATCTGACTCAATATCGGGAGATGGCTTATCAACTCAGGGACGATTATTTTATTGCTCAAGCCGAGGCCTCTCTTGGAAGCTATTACAACAAACGTAACCAGCTCACCGATGCGGTACAACATTACAGCGAGGCGTTGAGACTCTCAAATAGGCAAGACAGGCCTTTTTTAAAAGCCGATCTTCAACTTCAACTTGCCCGGGTCTATCGTGATTTAGAATTTTGGGATGATGCCCTTCAATATGCTCATGAAGCTGCTCAGGCTTTTGAGAAGCTCGAAAAAAATGGCTACCGCTCTAGTTGTATGACGGTTATTGCTATGGTATATGCGAACCAAGGAGACTGGAATCAAGCCATCGACTATTACCTGAACGCTCAACAACTCGACATACAAAATCAAAATATTACCGCTCAAGCGTTAAACTTTCATAATCTAGGTGAAGCCTATTTCAACAGCGGCAATAGCGTCACTGCGTTGGATTTCTTACTTAAATCTAACGCGCTTTTCGTGGAAAGGAAAAGTAAACACTATCAAGTCTATAGTGACCTATTAATCGCTCAAGTTGCAGTGACGGATAAAAACTGGCAACAGGCAAATAAGCACGCGACATCAGCACACTCAATAGCCGAATCGCTCTCTCTTAGGCAAGAGCAGATTGAAGCGCTCGGATATAGCGCTAAAGCCTTAAGAGGGTTAAAGCGTTATGACAGCGCATTTGATGTCACAGATAAACTGGTAGCCCTGAGTCAAATGGAACAGGAAAAGGTAGCGACCAAACAGAGTTATACACCTTCGATTCTTGCCGAGCAGAAATTAAGGCTTAAGCTAAACCAACTCAAGACAGAGCAGACTCAACTCAACACACAGTTGGAACGCTCACGAATAATCCTTATCACAGTGATGATTGCGGCGATATTAATCTCCCTGTTCTCTTTTAATCAATGGCGAATGAGGGAAATATTATCAACTGACCTGGCCCTTGCTAATGAAACCAATGGATTAGAGCCTGTCAGTGGACTTCCTGGCTATAGACGCTTTATTGAAGAACTTGGTGAGAATCGAACCAACAAACCTCAAGCTATCGCATTAATATCCTTAACAGAACAAACTAATGACGATATAAAACAAGGCCTTGAAGATAATTCAATTATAAATAAGATTCAACTGGAGGCCATCTCACACTGTTTTTCCGGTAAGGCTTTTCTGGTAAGACCCGGATTGTTTGTCATATCGGTAAAAGAGCCGATTCAAGCGGGACTACTACTAGAAAAGTGCAGAGTGGCCATCGATAAAGTTTATGGAAACACCAGCATTCATATGGGTTACCTTCCGATGCCTTTGCTGACTGACCCTCAAATAAAGCTCACTCCAGAGATCCACTTCGGCGCCGCACAAATGACGTTAGCGGCAGCGCTTAGCTTGGGAAAAGATAAAGATTATTTTGTTACATTAAAGGCCCTTAATTTTGCCCCATCGGCCATCTTCTCACCCCCTTTATATCTACATCTGGAAAAAGGCATTGTTAGAGGTCTACTCAAGGTCGAAACGAATGGCGATAAGAAGCAGATCTTGTGGCCCAAATGGGAAAGTGAGAAAAAATTTCAACATTCTGAAATAAATTAATTAAAATGGTTAGTAGATCTCTCGATTTCATAAATGAAATTTGCACTCCAAAGGGATTGCTATACCATTAATATTACTTATTTGAGCTGAATCTAAGTATCGCTCACTTTTTGGTTGTACCAAGTAGGACGAGATTATCAATGAAAGATTCGATGGCGAGCATATCTCAACTCAGTTTATTAAAGCAAAAGCTCCATTCTGCAAAAGTTGCTCTCGATGACCTTAAAACAGAGAACAATGAAAAATTGCACACTCTACTTCAATTCATCGGTCATTTGAGCCTTGCCTGTAAAGGACAAAATCTTGAGTTAGATAATAAACTGGGTAAACTGAGACACCAGCTCGGCAATGCTGACAATGTCGAAGAGTCTCTTCCTGAGCTTGTTGAAGTAGAGCAATTGCTTAAGCAGCAATATAACCATGTCATGGTACAACTCGAAGATAGCCGCGCTAGTCTGTCGCGAGTCATCAGGCAGATCCAACGTGTTGAGTCGGTACCGGCTAAAGTTAAGAAAGAGATTAACTACTATAAAAAAGATCTCGCCAAGCCTTTTCATACATTTTGGGACTATATCCCCAAAGTAGAACAGCTAGTTGGCTTTTATGAAAGCATATTGCAAGAGCAACTGGCTCAGGGTGATAAACTGGTCGTTTTACCCAAGCATAGACAGCTAGCCCATGAGCTGGCACAGATGATCTCCGAGGTGGAATTTAGAAAAGATCAGCGAGATCAAGTACTCGTTATCAAGGAAACCCTCTCGAATAACATCGAAGTCGATAGCTTAATCGACTCTTATCAAGTTATTTTGACTCTACTCCTTGAGAATATCGCTCGTGAAAAATCAGCTTCTCAAGAATTTTTATTTGCCCTTAATGATGCACTGTCTGCGGTCAGGGAAGTCGTCACCGACTCATATAACAATAACCAACGTAGTTTTCAGTTAAAAAAACAGCTAAACCGAGAGATAAACTCAAGAGTTGATGATGTCGGTGAAGCTATTATTGATATCGATGACATTCATAGTCTTAAATCTCAGGTCTCAGAGCAGCTAGCCTCTATTCGAGCCGCCTTGGGCCGCAAAGAAGCATTGGAAGAGCGCGAACAGACATTGCTTCGAAAATCGATGGAGACGATGCGTAAAGAGCTTAATGAGCTAAGTAAAGAGGCCAACACCTACAAAGAGCGTTTGTTCGAGCAACAAAAGCTCAACCTACTCGACTCACTGACTCAGCTCCCGAATCGCGCGGCTCTCGAAGAGAGAATGGATCAAGAATTTCGTAATTTTCAGCGCAAGAAACTCCCACTTTGGGTTGCCGTCGCCGACATAGATCACTTCAAAACGATCAATGACAGATTTGGTCACAGTACTGGCGACAAAACCTTGCAAGTCATTGCTATGGCACTAAAAAACTCGCTTCGTGATACCGAGTTTGTTGCACGTTACGGTGGTGAAGAGTTTGTCCTTCTCATCCCGGATGTCAATGCCGAAGATGTTACACATCTTTTAAACCGAGTAAGGGAAAAAGTAAAAAGTATTCCTTTTAAGTTTAAAAATCAGAGAATTACAGTTACAGTATCTATAGGTGCTGCACAAATTTTAGAAAATGAGCTTATCAATGAAACATTTGAAAGAGCCGATGCAGCCCTTTACCGAGCTAAACATGAAAGCAGAGACAGAGTGATCATCGACGTGTAAGCCCATTTTACATAACAAGCTTTTTATACAGAAATTCAGGCTTGTCACCTCGCTTTAAAGGTGCTCTTACAACACATCCTTGAACTCCGGTCACTGCCAAGGAGTTGCTATGATCGTAAAAGTAAGCCCAAGAGGAAGCATGGATCAGCTTTCTCAACTCGAAGTAGATCGTGTAAAACAGAGCGCCAAAAGTGAGCTCTACCAACTTTTTCGCAGCTGTTCTCTCGCGGTACTCGCTTCGGGTATCCAGGGAGATAATGCCGAAGACCTCTTCAAACAGTTCAGTACCTTTAATATCAATGTCTTACGCCGTGAGCGCGGCATTAAAATCGAACTGGTGAACCCACCGGAAGAAGCCTTCGTCGATGGCAAGATCATCGCGGGTATTCAGGAACACCTTTTTGCCGTATTGAGAGACATTGTCTACCTCAGTGATAAGTATGAAAACCTCAGACACATTAATTTAACCAACTCCAGTCATGTCACTAATGTAGTATTCGACATATTACGCAATGGACAGGTTATCCCCTTCGAAGATCCAAACGTGGTGGTGTGTTGGGGTGGACACAGCATTAATGCAATCGAATACCAATACACTCGTGAAGTGGGATATGAGCTTGGCCTGAGAGAGATGAATATCTGTACGGGTTGTGGGCCTGGAGCCATGGAAGGGCCTATGAAAGGTGCGACCATAGGCCATGCGAAACAACGAATCGGCCAGGCACGCTATATCGGACTCACTGAGCCAAGCATAATTGCGGCAGAACCCCCCAATCAAATCGTCAACGAGTTGGTCATATTGCCCGATATTGAGAAACGGTTAGAAGCCTTCGTCCGACTCGGACATGGCATCGTCATCTTTCCAGGTGGCGCTGGGACGGCCGAAGAACTCCTGTATCTGTTAGGCATATTGCTTAACAAAGAAAATGAGGAGATGCCTTTCCCATTAGTATTAACCGGTCCTAAAGAGAGTGCCGAATACTTCATGAGAATCGATGAATTTATTGCCGCCACCTTAGGTGAAGAAGCCCAGAGAAAATATGAGATTGTCATCGATGATCCTGTCCGGGTAGCAAGGGTCATGAGCCATGGTATGGATGTGATAAAAGAACATCGTAAAACCTCCGGAGACTCTTATCAATACAATTGGTCACTCAAAATTGAACCGGAATTTCAGCTTCCCTTTACCCCCACTCACGAGATGATGGGTAGCCTAAACTTATACTATCAACCCAATAAGGCCGAACTGGCCGCGAATCTACGCAGAGCCTTTTCCGGTATTGTCGCGGGTAATGTTAAAATGGAAACCATCAGGAACGTGGTGAAACATGGTCCATTTGAAATAAATGGCGATCCCGATCTTATGGCGCTATTGGATAAGCTATTGAATGAATTCGTTAAACAGCAAAGAATGAAGCTACCGGGAAGCAAATACGTTCCCTGTTATAAAATCAATACTTAGCAAGGGTTGGCTATCAGCCATACGCAGGTTGATAGCCAAATTACAATGACAGAAAAGTCGCTAGATAGCCGACTGAATCAGTTTGAAATCACTTAAGAAACAGGCACGATGAACACATTTTTAATAATTGATGGCATGAACTTGGTTCGCCGAATGCATGCGGCGCAACCCAATGAAAACGACGTAAACGGACTCGATACTCGAGCGGGTTCGGCTTGCAAGAAGTTGGTAAAATATCACCAGCCAACCCATGTTGCAGTCGTATGGGATGGCGATGATATTTCATGGCGAAAACACCTATTCGAAGACTATAAAAAAGGCCGAAAGCCTATGCCCGAAGCCTTGTCAAACACCTTGCCAGCCCTTAAGTCATACCTTGCAGAGCAAGGTTTTAACTCAATAGATGCGGCATCAGAGGCCGATGATGTTATCGCGACATTGGCGAGTAAATTGGTCGCCAATGGTGGTAAGGCCATCATAGTCTCCACCGATAAAGGATTTACACAACTCATTGATCCCAACATTCAAAGGTGGGATCATTTCAATCAGCATTACATGACGATTGAAGAGAGAGAGGAGAAGTTAGGCGTAGAGCATTCGCAGTTTATCGACTATCTTGCCTTAGCTGGTGATAGCGGAAACAAGATACCTGGGGTGCCCGGGATCGGTCCAAAGTCAGCCATCGAGCTATTAAGAACATTTCGTTCATTAGCCAACATCTATTCGTCGTTGGATAAGATAGGCGCCAAGCAAGCTAAGAAACTGGAAGCGGGCAAACAGATGGCGAGGATGAGTTATAAATTAGTACAACTGCAGACCGATATTCCGCTGAATATAAACCTGAGTCAGTTCAGACTACCTAACCCGTAAACCAAGCTTAAGATTGATGGATGTAAACATTAAGTTACTTATTTGTAGTTCACCAACTACACCTGAGAGGGTATCTTATTACATCTGACTGATTTATGATTTATATTAGTGAGTGTTAGTCTGAAATCAAAATTATTTGCATTAATATCAAGGACCCGTCGTACCAATGAAATCTAAACTCCCCGTTATAATCGGTTCTATTTTTGCAGCTTACCTCGCCTTTGTTGCCGTAGTAGTAGTTGTTTATGAGCCCACTCCTGATGAGATGGACTGGGAAGACAGACAGGCTTACATCAATGCAAAATTGACAGAAATATCGATAGGCCAATCAATCACACAGATAAAAACGCTTATGGGGAAGGCGGATTTCTCCGAAGCTAAAATGGCAAATGAGTCGACTTTACAGGTGCTTTTCTATCGCACTCACCATACTAAGTCTGATGGTGAAACAACGAGGGATGAGTGCACGCCGCTCCTATTTAAAGACCAAAAACTGATAGCCTGGGGAGATGCTTCCTATCAAGAGTATCTGACCCCCAATAATACTAGTATCACTAACAGTGGCAATAACGACATCTGATAGCCTTCGAATGAAGGCTGGTTACATTTTTAGTTTGGTTTCGTTGGTATTTGAGTGTGTGTTTGAAGATCGTATCTTCATTGCTGTCTATAGCCTCCGGCGAGGTATGTGCAGATACTTCAGCGAGTCGCCGCAAGTACATCTGACCTCCATGGTCTTAAGCGTTCCCTACGCTTCGAAGACATTTCCCATATCCCTATGGGGCAGATGGAGGGAATGCCTAATTATGTATGGAACAAAATGGGCCCTGTAGGCTCTGCCAAAACAAATAACATCCATGTTAAACGGCCAGTTTGATATCCCTATCTCTCGTTCGAAGAGTTTCACGATGTGAAACCTCACCTTGTTTTGGAAGCTCGCAGCCGCATCTACACAGGGTTATTCACAAGAAGGTTTTCTCTCCGATTTAGCCATGTTGCTAAGGCTTTCCTACTCACTTTTGCCGCAAAGCGTGTTAGAACATCATTCAATATAAGTGCCTTCAAAGAGCTCTTTGGGCAGCACAATATGCAAATTGCGGCGAAAAATGATTCCTAATCGCTTCCTTTTGAGTTAATCACGACTTGTATTCGCTCTTGAGGTACCGCTTGTCCGTTGCCATTAACTAGCGCCAGTCTTAATGATTCACCCGTATTCCTATCAATGAATGAAGCAAGACGTTTATCTTTTTCGACTAGGTAATCATATCCGAACTGTGCCATTGCAATTAAGAGTGGTGAAACTGCATACCCTTTTTCCGTAAGGATATATTCATGGTTTACTCGTGCACCTTGCTGCTTATACTCAGATTTATCCAATAAACCATGCTCGACTAATTTTTTTAGTCTTTGCGCAATTATTGTCGAAGAAGCACCAATATGTTGTTGTAAATCTTTAAATTTTGTCACACCAAAATAGACATCTCTTAGAATAAGAAATGTCCATTTATCTCCACTAATGTCTGTACTCGCCTTAATTCCACAATGAGTTGTGTCAATGCTTTTCCAATCCATCTTGTATCCTGATTTTTAAGTCACACCTGACT
>SDWK01000592.1 GCA_004195335.1 Shewanella sp. | reverse complement strand
CGCATCCGATGCTGTGTTAACGAGCTTAAACGTAGAACAACTATGTTCTTCACTCGTTGTCTTGCCTCAGAAGCGCTAAACTCTCGCTGAGCGATCACATCTTTATATTGATTGGTATTAAAGAAAGTTTAAACTTTAAACTCTCTTACAGAAGCTTGTAACTCCTCGGCTAGCTGAGCGACTTGATGACTCGACAGTGCAGTTTGTTCGGCGCCTGTAGAGGTCTCTTCCGATATCGCTGCAATATGCTCAAGTTTTTCTGATACTTGTTGGCTAACAATGTTTTGCTCTTGTGCCGCATGGGCGATATGAGTACCTGAATCATGTGCCTGATGAACCGATTCACTGATACTCTCCAGCGCAATATTGGCCTGCTCAGCCTTATCGACACATGAACTTGCCTGAGTGCGGCCCAACTCCATGACAGAGACTGCTTCCTGAGCACCTTGTTGCAACACCTCGATCATCTGCTGGATCTCTTGAGTAGAATCTTGAGTTCTTGAGGCTAAACTTCTTACCTCATCGGCAACCACTGCAAACCCACGTCCTTGCTCTCCGGCTCTGGCAGCTTCGATAGCAGCATTTAATGCCAGCAGGTTTGTTTGTTCTGCAATGCCTCGAATAACATCGAGGATAGAACCGATAGCGGCGCTATCAGAGTGGAGTTTATTGATCACGATTCCAGCCTTACCAACTTCATCGGCAAGTGCAAGAATCGTCTGTTTATTCTCATCGGCAATGGCCCGCATATGCAATGCTTCGTCATCGGCCTGCTTAATTTGCAGCAGTGCCTCATCGGCACTGGTTGCCACTTGTTGAGCACTGGAACTCAACTCAGTGGTTGCGGTAGCAACTTGATCGACCTGGCTCTTCTGCTCCTGGATACTCGCTGTCGTTTGCATCGTGATGGCCGATGTTTCTTCTGCCGCTGCGGCAAGCTGATTAGAGCGATCTAAGATCCCCTGGATCAAATTTCGTAAGCTGTCGACCAATCGGTTACAGTTCTTGGACAGCTCGGCAAATTCATCATGACCGGTATCATCCAACTTATGTGTCAAGTTACCCGATGCAAGGATATTAAGGGCATTATTTACCTTGGCAAGGGATTGGGTGAGGGGACGAATAACCGCCACGCTCACAATAATAGAGACGGCAATTGCAACGAGAACCAAGATTAGAGTATTGATACTGGCAGAATCGATATCGCTAATGGCTTTAACACTCACCTCTTTAGAGACAGACTCTACAGCATTGGTTAAGGCTCTCATGTTCTGATTGAGGTTTTGAGTGTCTTTTTCGACCTTATTGAGCATTTGGTCTGTTGAAGACTCAAAATTCAATTGTCGCCCTTTTAATGCCTGAATAGAGTCATTGCCTTCAAGCATGGAAAGCACTTTTTTTGCTTCATTATTAATATCGGAAAGTACGTCCTCGTCAATAAACTCTCCCCAGTTACTCTTGATATACTCAAGTTTATAGCTGATGTTCCTGATGAAGTAGTCTAACTCCTTGGTGATGGTTTCATGCTGTTGCTTAGTGCCACTATTCACTATGTCGTAACTGGTACTGACAATACCACTTAAGCTATTATCAATATCACCTGCAGTTGCTGCAATTTGCTGCTCAACGGGATCTTTACTTATTTCAAGATCGATAAGATCTAATAAAAGGGAGGCCGTATCGTCAGCCGTTTCTTCAAGAACGTCTAAATTAGAGGCCAAATTCTCTTGAGTAGCTAGCGCACTTTTCTTGGTTTGGATCATCTTTTTACCATCTGCTTCAAAACTTGAATAGGTTTGACGCAAATCTGAAATAATCCGATTAAAATTAGTCTGTTTCTGTGTGCTGACGATATTAGATAGCGTATCTAATTCGTTGAGAAAGGTTTGATTATTTTTTGAAAACTTGCCTTCAATGGCCGGAATTTGATTCGATTTGTCACTATGGTAAGCGGTTAGGAGTTGAGTTTGTTGAAGGGAAAGGCTCTCCACAAGATGGCCACTGGATTCGAGTGCCGGCAGGCTGAACTCTTGCAGTACCTGAGTACTCGTCTTGAGTTTACTATTGGTAAATAAAGAAGCTCCCCCCAATGCGATGAGTAACAGGGTGACAACACTAAACCCACCAATGACTCTAGTGGCGACATTCATTTTCATAGGGTACTCCAGTTATTATTATAATTCCTGCAATCAATCAGCTAGAGCTGTTGATCACGACTCCCTAGTAAAAAACTTTTAAAATTCAGGGCTTGGCTCTCTAGTTTGATTTTTATCGGCCAACTTCAGATTTAGTTTAACTCTTTTTTAACTTGTTTTGGGTTATTTTTTGATTGGATTCTAAATGCCAGAGAGTCAGATGCTCTCCCCAACAACATCCCGTATCGAGAGCTTGTATTGTATTTGATGGCACTTTGCCCATCACGGCTGCCCAATGTCCGAAGACTAATGTGTGCGTGGAGTTAAGTAATCCTGGGTGTTCAAACCAAGGTGTTAGATCGGGGTCTTCACACGCTGATGGAGGTTGCTTACAGTCAAAGTCGAGTCTCCCATCACTGTGGAGAAACCTCATTCGGGTCAGGGCATTGATGCAGTATATTTTACGCTCCAGCTCAGACATGGAGTCGTGCCAGCTATTAGAACCATTAGTATACATATGACTGATCAGAGAGGTGAGGTAATCATGTGATCTCAGCGCCGCTGCGACATGGTCCGCTTCCTCTCTCATGGTTTCAAGACTCCACTGAGGAGGAACTCCCGCATGAGTCATCACCAGATTATGTTCAGGTAGCTCTTGGTAAAGTGGTTGCATTCGTAACCAGTCAATTATAGAGCCAATATCGGGGGCTGTGAGTAATGGGCCGAGTTGGTCATTGGGATTGGCTCTTTTAATTTTGGCATTAACCGCCAAAAGGTGGAGGTCATGATTCCCCAGTACTACTCGAGCTGAGCCTTCCAATTGTTTAAAGTAGCGTAGGGTTTCGAGAGAGCCCGGGCCTCTTGCCACAAGATCCCCGACGGCCCAAAGCTGATCTTTTGATGGGTTAAAGTCGACTTTATTCAGAAGTAGCTGTAACTCTTCGAAGCATCCTTGAATGTCACCAACAAAATAGTGCGCCATCTATGTCGTCTCAAATAGGGTAAATAAGTTCATTTCAGTGCAGTAGACCAGGCATTGCGAGTCTGAAGGCCGGTATTTCCGCTTCAAAGCTTTCTCCTTCGCTAGTGATCATGGTGTAGCAGCCTTGCATGATCCCGATTGGAGTTTCTAATACTGTGCCACTGGTATATTGATACGCACTGTCCGGTTCAATCGTGGGAGTCTCACCAACCACACCCTCACCACGTACTTCACTGTTATGATTATTCGCATCAGTAATTGACCAGTAACGACTCTTCAGGGTTACCGATTTTTCACCGAGATTAATGATAGTGATGGTGTATCTGAACAGGTATCGGTCCTCTGAAGGGGAAGATTGATCTTCAATATATTCAGTTTTTACTTCGACCTTGATGGAGTCTTTTAGTGTTGTCATGACTTTCCTTATGGCGAAAGAAAGGAGGGCTTAGCCCTCCTGAAATTTAAGATTTTCACTCAATACTGTTCAATAGCTATAGGCTATAGCAAGCTTATTTCTTATCGATAACCAGGTTAGCCATTGCGACATACTGCTGGACAGTGATCTGCTCAGGTCTGAGCGTGGCGTCGATCCCAAGATCAGCAAACTCTTCATCGGTGATCAGATGCTTGAGGTTGTTGCGCAGGGTTTTACGGCGCATATGAAATGCAGTTGTCGTAAGGTGTCTTAATTGCTCGACATCTTTACAAGGCCAAGGTTTCACTTTAAACGGCACTAAACGAATGACAGCAGAGTCGACTTTTGGTGCTGGAGTGAAGCTATGTGGTGGCACTTCAAGCACTGGCATGACTTGACAGTGATATTGCGCCATCACAGTCAAACGTCCATAAGCTTTCGTTCCC
The DNA here is from genome assembly GCA_004195335.1 of Shewanella sp. Taxonomy (GTDB): domain Bacteria; phylum Pseudomonadota; class Gammaproteobacteria; order Enterobacterales; family Shewanellaceae; genus Shewanella. The sequence continues at coordinate 2,177 of SDWK01000592.1, read as the reverse complement.
GGGCTGGCTGACAGTCGAAGAACAACCTCTTTTTGCAACATGAAATGCATGTTTTCAATCTGTTCAGCAAACTCAAACAGATGAAACATAAGTGGCGTAGAGATATTATAAGGTAAGTTACCAAATACCTTCATCTGCCTGCCTTCTTCCACTAGCTGACTGAAATCAAATTTCAGTGCATCACCTTGATGAATTTCCAACTTATCTTTTAGTGTTGGGTGTTCATGTAGGCGTGCCACCAGATCTTTATCTAGCTCAACCACTGTTAATTTATCGATACCACTTGCGACTGGCTCAGTTAATGCGCCTAATCCGGGGCCAATTTCGACCATCACATGGTCATTATCGGGTGCGATAGCGCCAACAATACGATTGATAACATTGGCGTCGGTTAAAAAGTTTTGTCCGAAACGCTTTCTGGCCGTATGGCCTAAATGTACTTTATTACTCATTTCTTTTTCAACTACTCAGCTTTTGCAGCCAAATCTATGGCTTTATTTAGTGCGCAGACAAAGCTTCCTATGTCTGCTTGTCCGGTTCCTGCGAGTGCTAGTGCGGTACCGTGATCGACAGAAGTGCGAATATAGGGAAGCCCTAAGGTGATATTAACAGAGCTACCAAATCCTTGAGATTTAAGTACTGGCAATCCCTGATCATGATACATGGCTAAGATAACATCGGCATCTTCTTGATATTTTTTCTGGAAAATTGTATCTGCAGGCAAGGGGCCGACAATATTTAACCCTTCGGCGCGTAATTCATCGAGGGCCGGTATGATAGTATCGATCTCTTCGCGGCCTAAATGCCCATCTTCGCCAGCATGAGGGTTAAGCCCGCAGACATATATCTTAGGTTGTTCAATCGCGAACTTCTCGATTAAATCGTTATGAAGGATCTTCACTATTTGATGAAGTCTATCGCGGGTGATCGCCTTGGATACATAGGCTAATGGAATATGGGTTGTCACTAAAGCCACATGCAAACCAGGAGCGGCCAACATCATAACGACATCTTGGCAGTTTGCCTGATTAGCAAAAAATTCAGTATGTCCGCTAAACGGAATACCAGATTGGTTAATGATACCTTTATGTACCGGGCCAGTGACGACGGCATCAAACTCACCATTCATGTTTTTTTCACCGGCATAGCGCAATGTTTCAACTACATAGGCACTATTTTGCTCATCAAGCTGACCACATACAGCGTCATTGATGAGGGTAAATGGAGCCAGTGTTAATGTGCCCGCTTCTTGAGGTTTTGCCGCCAGACTAGGCTGATAAGGCTTCAGTTGTAGTGGCAGACCAAGTAGTTTTGCTCTGGCAGACAAGAGTTCAGGATCGGCGCAAACAACTAGCTCAACAGGCCAAGCCTGCTGAGCTAGTTGGATAACTAAATCTGGGCCAATTCCAGCGGGCTCTCCCGGGGTAATGGCAATTCGTTTAGTCGTCAATATGATTAACCTCGATTAAAATCGGCATCGAAAACTTCGATATAAGCCTCAGATCTCATCTCATCCAGCCAGTTTTGTAACTCTTCATTAAACTTGCGACGGAAGATAAGCTGGTGCGCCCGATTGGTATTAAATTTGTCTGTAGCATCCGTTTTTCGACGTTCTTCAAGTTGTACTATATGCCAACCGTGACTAGAACGGAACGGTTCACTGATCTCGCCAATTTCTAGTGCATTCAATGTTTGGGCAAATGCCGGAACATAAACGGAAGGATCGGCCCAGCCCAGTTCGCCACCTTTAGCTCCTGAACCCGGATCTTCTGAGTATTGACGGGCAAGGACTGCAAAATCTGCATCCCCAGCACGTATTTGTGTCACGAACTTATCAAGCATTGCCTTGGCTCTTTCTTCCGATAAGATTGGAGATGGCTTGATTAGAATATGTCTTGAGCTAACTTCATCGACCTCTTTAGTCTGAAGACCACGGGCATCGAGAACCTTGATGATATGGAAACCCGCACCGCTTCGGATTGGACCAATGATATCACCCGTCTTAGCGCCACCTAATACTTCAGCAAAAAGGGTAGGCATTTCGTTGATATTCATATAGTCCCAAACACCTCCTTCGAGGGCCTTTGGACCCGCCGATGAGGCGATCGCAGTACGACGGAAATCATCACCATCTTTGACACGTTTAAGTACAGTATTGGCACGCTCACTGGACTTTT
>SDWK01000582.1 GCA_004195335.1 Shewanella sp. | reverse complement strand
GGTGTAGATGCGTCTGAGGGTATCGAAAACAGGGCCGAAAATGTTCCATACATTTTTCGACATTCCCTACGTCCTTGTAGGTCAGATATTTTCGTTAAGCGGCCAAGGATGACTCTTTTGAAATCAAGAGCCAGCGGCCCGAAGAAGTATCTACACTTTAGGCGAGCCGCAGGCTATAGATAGCAATGAAGGTATAACCTTCAAAAAACTATCTAATACCAACTCAGCCAGAAGCTAAAGCGGGTTTTAGGTTAGCGCATCAAGCTGAAAATTTTGCAGGTTAAATTCGATGATTTCGCAATTACCTGGCAGTAACTGACGGTTGGACCAAGCTTGTTCTCCGGCGAAGAAGTTTTGAATGACTCGTAACCATTCTCCATGGCCAATAACCACCAGGGTTTCTACATCGATATCAGATAATTCTTTCAAGAAGTGCTGCACCCTGCTCAATACATCAGTAGCGGATTCAGCCCCCTCAATGTCCATCTCATTATCGATGAATCGACGCTCGTAAGCTCCCCACAAATCCTGAGATTCACTATTATGCAGTCCCTGCAACTCACCAAAGCATCGTTCACGCAATAAGGGGGATGATTCGATGGGCAAATTTAAGCTATGGTTGGCTAAGGTCGCCGTTGCAATGGCACGGCCGAGATCGCTGGTTAATATCAGATCAGGCTGATGAGAGGCTAATTGAGTGCCTAATCGTCTGGCTTGACATTGCCCCTCTAGAGTTAAGTGACTATCGAGATGACCTTGCAGTTTTCCCTGTTTATTCCATTGGGTTTCACCGTGGCGACAAAAGAGTATTTTCATTCTTAACGTGGATCCTGGAACGGGTGTATAGACAGGCCTTGAACATTTAATTTTATCACCAAGATCATCTCCTATTCTATGGGATAATTCATAGTGTTTGCAGAGTTTTTTATTGATTTAAACCACAAATGGCGGCCACCGACATAGGTTCAATCATGCAAAATTTACTTGCTATACTTAGACACATCTATCTAAGGCAATGGCAGGACAAGAATGAGAAGTTTGCGCACCCGGCATCTTACATTGCTATTTCTATTGCTATTGTTACCTCTATTTATTCCCTATACACAAGCTGATGAATATCGTTTCGCTTCCATTGAGTTTGAACCATTTGGCTATGTTGAAGATGGATCGATAAAAGGCATCATCCCCGACATTGCCAAGGCCATAGCGGATGAAGCTGACATACAGATTAATATCACGCTATTACCCTATTCCAGAATGGTTAATTACATTAAAAACGGCAATGCCGACTTTGCCATATTTAGCCGAAATTCTGATAATGATGATGAAGTTGACTACATCTCTCTGTTATTCGTTCAAAATGTCATCCTGCTAACAAAAAAAGGAAGTCCACTCCTAAGCCATAAAGATATCTATGAACCAAGTAAAATTCAAACCATAGGTTACCTTAGGGGCACTAATTTTTGTCCCGAAATACTACTGGACGATAAGCTATCAACCTACGAGCTAAAAGACTTTACACAGGGATTAAAAATGCTGAACTCGAATAGGATTAGTGCGTTTTTGACCATTGATAATACGGCTCTTTATGAAAGCAAAAAGCTCGGCCTGCAGTCGTCATTCGAATTCCCTGGACTTAGCCTTAAAACAATCGAAGCTTGGCTACAAGTCCCAAAGCAGGGTTCGACAGAGAATTCGCTCCCGATAGAAAAAATTCGGTCAGCTGCAGAGAAACTCAAGACAGAGGGAAAGATAGACGAGATATTACAAAAGTATTTAAAGACAAATTGATATTGTGCTAAATATTCTTACCATGAACGACTAAGTTGTCACGTTTTAGCCTAAGTCTATTGTTTCGTCTAAGCCCATAACTAAGAAAAGAGGCTATCTAGAATTATGGAATAAACATAGATTTCGAAACTCTTTAGGCGTCAAACCACTGTGTTTCTTAAAAAATTTTGTCAGGTTGGTTGGTTCACTGAAACCTAATTTCTGGGCAATCGACGCAATCGGATCCTGACTGTATGCCAATAGCCGTTTGGATTCTAAAACCGCATATGAATCGATCAACTCCTTGCCTGTTTTCCCTGTATTTTCCTTGGCAATTTGGTTCAATTTTTTTGTCGTAACGCCCATCATATTTGCGTATTTTTCAACCGTGCGGGTATGAACATAGTGTTTCTTAATCAGATCATGAAATTTACAATAATCCGATGAATAGTGAACGTGGCTATTTGATTCAAAAGATGATTGATGCTGACGAACCAATGTTTTTAATATCAACGTTCGTAAGGAGTTACGGATCACTTCTTCGCCTAGGTTACTGTGCAGGTTTTTATACTCCAACCATAACTGCTCAAAGAAGAAGCTGCAGGTTTGTTCGTTTTCATGCAAAAAATTAATATCTTCAAAAGCCGATCGGATCCGGCTTTTATAAGGGTCATCATTACCATAAAACAAAATATTGTCACAAAATGAGATGATGTAACCACGAATATCTGGATTATATTCAAATCTATGCGCTTGATATTTAGATATAAATAATATTGTTCCTGGCTTTAAATGGCACACTTGATGATCAACATAATGTTTGCCGTATCCATGTGTAATATAAATAATGGCATTAAAGAACAGACGGTGGGGATCGGTAAACAACCCTATCTCATAGCTACGATAAAAATCCTGCATTGTATGCATAGCGAACTCAAAATCAACTTTTGACCTTGGAAACTCGACACCGAATATCATATCTTCACTCATTACATTCCCATTTAAAACTCATTTGATACACTCGAAATGTATCGTTTAATGCTGTCCGATAGAAACGTTACTTCGTTTGATCTTCATACTTTTCCGCCCACTCTTTATAATTAATCGAGTCCTTAACTGGCGCTTGGGGGCCTGTAGTATTATCTGAATTGGTAGCGACAAAGAGAGGTGTATTACTCGCTTCCAATTGAGTTAAGTAATTGACTCTTAACGCAAGGTGAACACACACAATCATCGCTGAAACAATGTAAAATATGAATAGCAACTTCTTCCTCATTTAAACACCTCGTTGTTCTTTACTGCCTGGACAATCATTTATCTATGTTCCCTGATTTTATATTTTAGCTTAACGTTTTTTAAAAATTGACTTTATCCATTGTCTATTGAATCGAATGAAATCTGTCATTGGATTCATCGGACAAAGGGTTCGACACCAAGGCCGTTTGACAACCAATGAGGTTACGATTGTTAGCGTCGTTAAAACAAAGAGATATATTGAACCGATCATGCCAAACATGATGCCGAATGGTTCATATGAAAATGATGCCGGATTGCGGTAATAGAGGCCTAAGCATAAAGTGACCAATAAGAGTCCCCTTGGAAACCATTCAAAAAAACCAGGTTTTAAACTTGTCGTTTTTGCACTTCCGAGCTTTGCCAAGCACTCCTGTGTCGCCCCAAAAGGACAGAGAGTATTGCAATATACGTTCTTATTCGTCGAGATAATGTATAGGATCACCAGGGAAAGTAAGATTATCGAGGTATAGTTCCCCAGTCCGCTAAGCCATGCCCCTGAAATAAGGATCCCCATTGTCGATGATGAAAATAAGCTAGATGAGTAAAACCCAAATACACACATAGAGGTGAGCAGTATTGCCCAGTTAAACATACTCTTTTTGCGATGACGTGTTTTGTTAACCAAAATAGCCATCGTAAACATCGCAATAGCCATCAGGTCAAGCCATCGAAAATGAGAGATGATTTTTTCATTCTCAGCCCGATTAATACCGAACAGTTCGAGCCTGACCGGATCTTCAGCCCGTTTAATTGCCTCAGTTAATGCGTTGGTCGATACCGTCGCCCCACTGACACCATCAATGTCGAAGCTGGATTTGATATTTTCTCCAAGTAACTTCTCCATCAGATTTGATTGGATGACTTTGTCCAGATAGGAGCTGGTGTCCTTAGATGATAAGACTGCGATTCGTTGAATATCCCCGAGTAAAGAAACTGTTACTGCAACCTCAGTCATGCCCCCGTAGCCAATGCCACTTCCAAGACCGATGTACTCAACCGGACTAAGGTTATTCGGTATCCGTCCTTCATATAGACGGTCATCTATCTGATTTAAGGCATCTCCTTTTATCAATAACTGCTCCACCATACCGCTCTGGTTATCGGTAATTCGGGTACTGCCTGCATACCAGGCCAGTAGTAAGAGTATCACTGACACGATACTGGCAACTTTTTTCCAGACATCGCTGCGTTTCTTGCTATACATAAAACCTCTCAAAGCCCTGAAATTAAACTCAGGGCTCCGGTTATCAATGTGGTGACAAGGATTTTGACACCGGGGGATATTGCGTTATTGAGGATTCGGTTTTAACAGAACCAGCACTTTAAGTATTGCCGCGCCACCGATCACCAATAGTGTCCCGACAAAGCCCAACACATACCAACCCGCGTTACCTTCATTTTCACCCAGTAGTGTAAATGCGCCGGCAATGGTCAAAATAAAACTTAACCACCAGAACCCCACGATTGCCCACTTCCACCAATTCATTCCTAATTGATATTCTTTGGCCCATTGACTCGCCCCTGTAAACACCAATACCTGTATTGCACCTAATACCATCCAAAACAATGGATCCAATAGCGTTGATTGCGGAAACATTAGAAACCCTCCCAGTTGCCGTCATATTCCCAAGTCTTGTCGACTTTCAGATACTCTTCACTTCTCATCCACTCTGGTGGCTGATGGTAACTTGCAAAGTTTCCGCCACTCCACTCCGGGTGAAATGACTCTGCATCAGGGTAATAGAAAAAGTTATGCTGCATCGCCAATAAGGCATTACGTGTTATGCCAGTAGGGTCTCTGGGTTCTGCCTGTTTAACTAAGGCATGTATCCAGTTATTTTTTCGGGTATATGGACATACAGCGATACAGACACGACAGCCAAGACCACTAGGGGTCGGGCCTTGATTCCAGAATCTCCAACAACCATCTTGGTTAAATGCGTATTTCCGAATACCACGGACCACATCATCGGGTTTATCAGCTTTACTGATGGAGCCGCTCGGACATGCATCTGCGCAAATTTTGCAACTTTCACAGAAGTGTTTCATGTTCAGATCTATCGGCTTATCGTGTTCCAAATCCAGGTTTGTGATCACAGCCGCGAGGCGAATGTTGGGCCCCACTTCTGGTGTCATCAAGATCCCATTGCGCGTCGACTCGCCTAGACCTGCAAGCATGGCCAAGGGGGGCATAATCACTTCATAACTGTTACCGGGGAACTGTGGACGAGCGGCATACCCTAACTCTCCTAAATAGGCTGCCATTAATCCTGATGCCATCTTGGCGCGATAATAGGCATCATAAGAAGTTGAATAACCGACCGCGGCATACATAGGATCCCAGTTCATCGGCACGCCAAACACGATGACATTCTTCCAATGTTTAGGGATTTCGTCTCCCCATTCAGGCATGCCACGCATCATGTTTTTAAATACGAAATTAGTATCAAGCTTAGTGATACCAACCAGACTCATACCGAACTTGAATGCCATCTGTTTAATCAACTTAGAGGCATGCTTAGGCGATTTGAATTCCTTTGGCTCTCTCTGTACCCACTTGAAATCATCCACATCGGGATGCTCAGTCGGCTCAGGTGGGAAATCCGCGTGTAAACCCTTGCTGTATGCGCCTGAATAGGCCCAGGCAAGAGCGAATCTGTCGCGATGCTTTTCAATGTTATTGTCATGTTTTACTTTTTCGCTAAATGACAGCAGCATCTCTTCCCAACGCTTCGGGTATTTTGCGTAGTATTCTCTCACCCTGAGATCTGGAATTTGAGTCCAGTCTTCACTTGGCACCCAATTCCCTTTAACCGACTTATGCAGACTCCCTACACGATTAAACAGGTAGTCTCCCCACTCTGGTCGCTCAATTTTCCCTACCACCTCCATTGTTGGCGGAAAATCCACCTCGAATGCCTCGCGATTAAAATACATATCCTTGCCAGCTTCCGTTCTTCCCCAACCAATATTGGCATCGGGATCTCTGCCAAGTACGAAACCGGCACCAGCACCGGCGCCGACGGTGGCCGTTGCTGCGGCAATTCCACCTAACTTAAGGAAGTTTCGGCGTGAATTATTAGTCGTTGCCTCATCTCCGTTCTG